>NZ_JABULD010000017.1:0-2257 GCF_014060985.1 Pseudomonas sp. MD195_PC81_125 | reverse complement strand
CTGCCGAAGGCTGCGATCTTTTGATTTAAGGGAAAATCCTCCTCAAACCCAATAAAACCTGACCTTTCAGGCAATTTTTGCTCGTTGCCCTCGCCGCCCTCTTCCGGCATCCTGCGCCTCCATTTTCTGACCCGGCCCCGCCTCACGGCGCGCAAAACACCATGACCGCCTCTGAAAAAGTCCCGCGCAACAACGATCTGATCTACGGCCTCAACGACCGTCCGCACCTCACTGCCACGGTGTTCGCCGCACTGCAACACGTACTGGCCAGCTTCGTCGGCATCATCACCCCGACCCTGATCATGGGCGGCGCCCTCGGTCTGCAAAGTGAAATTCCGTACCTGATCAGCATGGCGCTGTTCGTTTCGGGCCTGGGCACGTTCGTTCAAGCCAAGCGTTTCGGCCCGGTCGGTTCCGGTCTGTTGTGCCTGCAAGGCACCAGTTTTTCCTTTATCAGCGTGATTCTCAGCGCCGGCTTCATGGTCAAGGCCCGGGGCGGCGGCACCGATGAAATTCTCTCGACCATTTTCGGCGTGTGCTTTTTCGCCGCGTTCATCGAAGTGGTGCTGAGCCAGTTCATCGGCAAACTGCGGATGCTGATCACTCCGGTGGTCACCGGCACCATCATCACCTTGATGGGTCTGTCGCTGATCAAAGTGGCGATGACCGACATTGCCGGCGGTTTCGGCGCGCCTGATCTGGGCGCAGCCAGCCATGTATTCCTGGCCGCTTTGGTGATCGGCACCATCGTTGTGTTGAACCGCGTTGACGTGCCGTTTCTGCGCCTGGGCGCCATCGTCATCGGCCTGACCCTCGGCTACGTGGTCGCATGGCTGATGGGCACCGTGGATTTCGCCTCAATGCCCGAAGTGCCGCTGGTCAGTGTGCCGGTGCCGTTCAAGTACGGCTTCAATTTCGACTGGGTAGCGTTCGTGCCGGTGGCAGTGATTTTCCTGGTTTCGCCCCTGGAAGCCGCTGGCGACCTGACTGCCAACTCGATGATTTCACGGCAACCGGTCAAGGGCCCGCTGTACATTCGCCGGATCAAGTCCGGTCTGCTCGCCGATGGCCTCAATTCGGCGATGGCCGCAGTATTCAACAGCATGCCGATGGTCACGTTCGCGCAGAACAACGGCGTGATCCAGCTGACCGGCGTCGCCAGCCGCTACGTGGCGTTCTTCATCGCCGGCCTGTTGGTGCTGCTGGGGCTGTTCCCGATGATCGGCGCGGTGCTGCAGCTGATGCCCAAACCGGTGCTCGGCGGCGCCGAACTGGTGATGTTCGGCACCGTGGCCGTGGCCGGGATCAAGATCCTCGCCGAGGCTGGCCTGCATCGGCGCAACATGTTGATCGTGGCGATCTCCGTGGGCATGGGCCTGGGCGTCGCCGCCGTACCGGAAGTGCTGCGCGAGTTGCCGCAAGCGCTGCGTAACATCTTCGAATCGCCAATCACCGTTGGTGCGTTGTGCGCTATCGTGCTGAATATCTTCCTGCCGGAAGAATTCATTGAACTGGAAGAAGACGATTTTGATCCGGAAGCGTCGATTCTGCAGGTCATGGAAAACCCCGATCTGCCGGCCAAAGCTGAACCTGCCAGCGCAGCGGCGGTCGCACAGTTGAACCGCTGACGCGACGCCATGAAAAAAGGCTGAACCGGCAACGGTTCAGCCCTTTTCGTTGAGAGACTGTTTATGCGCCGCGTCCACGCCGTCATCCTGTCCCTGCTGCTGTTGTCCCTGAGCGCCTGCGCGCTGTTTCCCAACCGCGATCCGGTGAACATCAACGTGGTCGGCCTCGAACCGTTGCCAAGTCAGGATCTGGAAGTGCGTTTCGCGATCAAGCTGCGGGTGCAGAACCCCAATGAAACGGCCATCGATTACAACGGTATCGCCCTGGATCTGGAGGTCAACGGCCGTCCCTTGGCCTCGGGCGTCAGCGATCAGGTCGGCTCGATCCCGCGCTTCTCGGAAACCGTGGTCAGCGTGCCGGTCAGCGTTTCCGCGTTCTCGGTGCTGCGCCAGACCCTCGGCCTGAGCCAGACCCAAACCCTCGATAACCTGCCTTACGTCTTGCGCGGCAAACTCGCGGGCGGGGTGTTCGGCACCATGCGATTTGTCGACAGCGGCAAGCTGAGTTTGCCAAAGGCCACTGCTGCGACCTGGTAAATACACAATTTTGCGACCGCTCATAAATACCTGTGGGAGCTGGCTTGCCAGCGATAGGGTCGCGTCAGCCAACATCGTCGTTGCTGACAGTC
>NZ_JABULD010000451.1:0-1416 GCF_014060985.1 Pseudomonas sp. MD195_PC81_125 | reverse complement strand
GCTGCGCCAAGCGCTCCGGCACCTGCCGCTGCTGCTCCGGCTGCCGCTGCCCCTGCTGCTGCCGCTCCGGTTGCTGCGCCGGCCAAGCCTGGCGCGAAAGTTCACGCCGGCCCTGCCGTGCGTCAACTGGCCCGTGAGTTCGGCGTCGAGCTGAGCGCTGTTGGCGCCAGCGGTCCGCACGGTCGCATCCTCAAGGAAGACGTGCAGGTTTACGTCAAGGCGATGATGCAGAAGGCCAAGGAAGCGCCAGCTGCTGGCGGCGCAACTGGCGGCGCAGGCATCCCGCCGATTCCGGTGGTGGACTTCAGCCGCTTCGGCGAAATCGAAGAAGTGCCGATGACCCGTCTGATGCAGGTCGGCGCGGCCAACCTGCACCGCAGCTGGCTGAACGTGCCGCACGTGACGCAATTCGACTCGGCGGATATCACCGAGCTGGAAGCCTTCCGTGTTGCGCAGAAAGCCGTCGCGGAGAAGGCCGGCGTCAAGCTGACCATCCTGCCGCTGCTGCTCAAGACCTGCGCACACCTGCTCAAGGAACTGCCGGACTTCAACAGTTCGCTGGCGCCAAGCGGCAAGGCGATCATTCGCAAGAAGTACGTCAACATCGGTTTCGCCGTCGACACCCCGGATGGCCTGCTGGTACCGGTCATCAAGAACGTCGACCAGAAGAGCCTGCTGCAACTGGCCGCAGAAGCTGCTTCGCTGGCTGAAAAAGCCCGCACCAAGAAGCTCTCTTCGGACGAGATGCAGGGCGCATGCTTCACCATTTCCAGCCTCGGCCACATTGGCGGCACCGGCTTCACGCCGATCGTCAACGCGCCGGAAGTGGCGATCCTCGGTGTTTCCAAGGCAACCATCCAGCCAGTCTGGGACGCAAAGCCTTCCAGCCGAAACTGATGCTGCCACTGTCGCTGTCCTACGATCACCGCGTGATCAACGGCGCTGCTGCTGCACGCTTCACCCAGCGTCTGGGCAGCCTGCTGGGCGACATCCGCACCATCCTGCTGTAAAGCGTTCGGCCCTCCGGCAACGGAGGGCCGACTGCGTTCCACGTTTTCGAGCGCCACACGCTCGTACCTCAACCCCGTCAGTTTGACGGGGCTTTTTTTGCGCTGAAAAAAGTGCAGCGCCTCTTCCTACAAGTTCGGTTTACTTGAACTACGACTGCAGTCGAATTCGTCTCGATATTTTTCATCGACAGGCAACTAATCTCTGCCCTCGGATTAAATAACGATTTCCCTGCGTTATTTATAAAAAATGAAACTTACTCGAACGGACTCGAATATGTTCAAGCCAACTATTGGCCCGATTATCGGCCACACGACAACTCATCACGCGCGCATATTCATGCGCGCCGACAAGCAAGGCAATGCACCGGTATTTGCCGCCATTCGCTATCGGAAGTCTGGAACACAA
>NZ_JABULD010000706.1:0-4404 GCF_014060985.1 Pseudomonas sp. MD195_PC81_125 | reverse complement strand
TCACCCGCCATGCGCCCGCCCCTCGCTCGCAAACAATTGCAACACCCGCCACGGCAAACTCTAGAATGGCCATCCCATCCACAGAGCCAACAACAACGATGGACGTTATTCAGACCCTGCGCTGCTTCGTCGCCGTGGCCCAAAGCGGCAGCTTCACCGCCGCGGCCGACGTGCTCGACACCACCACGACCAACGTATCGAAAGCCGTCTCCAGCCTCGAAACCCGGCTGCACACGCGCCTGATCAACCGCACCACCCGCCGCCTCGCGTTGACCGAAGCCGGCGTACGTTATTTGCAGCGCGCCGAAAAAATTCTTGATGACTTGCGCGACGCCGATGAAGAAGCCGGCACCGCCCAGACCTTGCCGGTCGGGCGACTGAAGATCCACGCCATGGCCGCCATCGGCAATCATTACGTGATCAATGCCATTGCCCGCTACCGCGAGATTCACCCCACGGTGATGTTCGACCTGACCCTGAGCAACCGCCTGCCCGACCTGCTCGAAGAAAGCTACGACATGTCGATCGTCCTCGCCCGCGACCTGCCGGACTCCGGTTTCGTCGCGCAACGCCTCGGCACCACTTACAGCATTCTCTGTGCATCGCCGTCATACCTGGCCAAACGCGGCCACCCCGCTACACCTGCCGACCTCGCCGCGCACGATTGCCTGCGCATCGTCAACACGGTGATGCCCGCAGACAACTGGGTGTTCGAAGGGCCACAGGGCATGGAAACCCAGAATATCCCTGACTCGCCCTTCCACATCAACACCGCCGACGGCATGGCCACGGCGATCAGAAATGGCATGGGCATCGGCATTCAGCCGCTGGCATCAGCCGTCGAAGGATTGGTCGGAGGCACGCTGGTGCGAGTCCTGCCGCAGTACCGCCTGGAGGAATACAACCTGTTTGCGATTTACCCGTCGCGCAAATTCGTCGACGCCAAAATCAAGACCTGGGTGGAGTTCCTGAAAACCGCCATTCCGCAACTGCTGGCGTCCGATGAACACATCGCCGGGGCCAAAGAACTCGCCAAAGCTTAATGCCGCAGACCTGGAGTGTCGACCCTCCAGCGCCTGCACTGACATCAACCGTTGGAACAACCGCTGCCCATCACTTGGTATTGCATGACATGTTGCGCGCCGTTCGAGTCTTCATAAGTCATCTGCACCGGCACCGCGCCGCACTGATTGGCCGCCTCGGAGATCGACACCACGTGGGCGATGTCTGCGTGAGCGGCGGCGTTGTACGCCTCGACTGGCGCGGTTTCATCCGCCGCAAACGCCTGCGCGCCGATACCGCCAAAGGCCAGAAGAAGAGCGATTTTTGCAAGTTTCAGGATGTTCACCGTCTCGTGGGGAACCGTGTTGTGTCACGGGTTGCAGACGATGTTAGGGATTGAAGCGCACGGCAAAAATCGGTCGGCTGGACAAACACTGTGTCCAGAATGGTGATGAATAAGACCTGAGAACCGTGGACAGGCCATTCGCGAGCAGCCTCGTTTCCACAGGTTTCGTATCGACCACACCATGGGTGTACACCGCCAACCCCATGTGGGAGCGAGCCTGCTCGCGAAGGCGTCAGTCCAGTCAGCGATGAGCCTGAGTCTGCTCCATCCCCTGAAGCCTCTGATTTCCACACAACAACTATCCCCGTCGCGAGGGGATTTAGCGAAACGTCGCACTGCCCCGCTTTCCTCGTTGCCAAACCATCCGTTCACGAAAAGCGCAGCCCCGAAAACCCTCACGTTTAACCCTTTCCCCGCACACGTTTAAAAACACTCGCCGTTACGTCATCCTAGCTACAACGCCTTGCGCCATTGCCTACGACTACGCCAGAATCCGCCGGCTTGTGCGCCCAGGGTGCGGGTTTTATCGTGGTTCGGTCGCTGAAAAGCAGCGATCGGGTTTGGTAGCCCGGCTTACCTGTCGCATAGCAATCCTATTTGCAGGGACGGTCTCGTCCGCTGTTTTTATGGTGGCCATGCGTAGGGCATCTTCGGATGCGCCGGGTATCCAGGTGACCGGTCTACCAACCTGCGTTTGGCCACCACCCTTCGTTTGGTAGCGAAGGTGATGGCTCCACTTTATTCATCCTGGAGCTTCACCTATGTTCAAAGTAACGCCCAATCCGCCCGAAACCGAAACGGTCTCCCCCTACGAATCCTCCGACTCCCGAAAACTCAGCGAAGCCGCCGAACGCGCCCTCGACCACTACCTCAACCCCGCCAGCCCAATCATGGCAACGCCCTACACACCCAACACCCTGTTCCTCGTCAATCCCGAAATCACGACCGAAGAATTGCTGGCGAACGCCAGTGAGTCGCTGGGTTCGGCGACGGTGATGTTGGGGGACGTCGCGGCGCTGGTGGAGGGGCCGATTCGCAAGACGCTGCTGGGCATTGCGCAGGTCGTGATGCTGGGAGAATTGGCGGTGAATCAGGCGCTGGATAATGTTGTGCCGACGGCATAACGAACGCTCCCGCTTGGCGCTCAATGGTGAGCGCCGAGAGGGATCTGTCAGAAATCGACTGCGTGATTTGTCTGCTTCCGGCCAATAGCGGACGCTCACAAGTTACCGCTGACGGCCAAGAGTGGACAGTCGCCATCCATGAAATCGAGGGCGACTCACTACAAGTGAAATTTAAGAAGATGTGCGACACTTTTTGATGTAATTTTCGATAATAATCACAAGCTCTTTATTTCTAGCCAGCTCATGTCGACGCCCCATTCGCTGTAGAAAAATCTGTATAGCGAAAACAGCCAGAAATGAAAACGGAACGTAGAAAATATTGGTGATGTAGTTTGCAAGCAGAAGAAAGAGAGACCCCATAAAAACGAAGGTAGCGGTGAGCGTCGTCGAGTTATCAATCTGAGAGGATAGTCTCTCGTTGTGAATTTTTAAGAAGTGAGCAACTTCCTCCCATTGAGATGCGCTGATTTTTTTATTTTTCAATTTTGGAATAGCATCAAGTTCCAGCTCAAATGCCCTGTAAAACGCCATCTCCTCATCAAAGTACTCCTCCGCTCTTGGGGCGTCCGACACCTTAATGAAATCAAGCCATTTTGGGTTTTTAGGCCAGGTCTCTGCGATAAACTCTGCGCGCTTTGTGCCATATCGCGTGATGATGTCTTCAAATATTGCTTTCATTAGTATTTGTATCTCATGATTGAAAAGCTAAAAGGGGACGCCCATTAGTAACCGTTTCTGGCCGAATCCCGTCCATCGTGACAGGCAGAGAGCGGCCAAAAGCGGACGTACGCAGTAACTGCTTACAGCCAAAAGCGGATACTCAGATAGGCGAAAATTTTTTCTCACACACAACCTGGCGCAACACTTCACTTCGTCAACTGTTACGGCATTGTTATTTTTTGATTACGATAAGCTTGGCAACCATTCGTGTAAGAGTTAGTCAAAAAACAATTGCGCAACCGCACTCGCAGCGCGAGTCAAAACTAATCCTGGATACTTTCAAGGAAATAATCAATACAAAACCAGGGTACACGATCCTCGAGCAATAACGATCCAATAACTGAAAGCTTGTAGACAATGCTTCCGCTGAGTTCGTACGATAATGTCCAAGACTTTATGAAGTCCTCGACTCGAAAAACATCGAAACCGATTTGCCATGCTTCGTTCGTTCCGCCCTCCATAACAATTGATGAGTAGTTAATGTAAGAGTCTGGGCGATAACAAGAAAAACTCAGACCGTCAATCTGCCAAAAATCTTCATTCAAAATATCTTCAAGCTCAAAAACCTTTGCCGCTCGCAATAGCACAGATAAGGTCTCAATTGGTTTCTCAACAAGGGTGTAGTTGTTCTTAAAATTATTACACTCTCTAGATAATAGATAGCTCAGTGCTTTGTCGGGGGAGATGTCATATCTGGCGAGCTTGCCTTCGCAGCTTATTATAGAGTTGAATAGCAATCCTATTAGCTGTTCGGCTTGTTCATTGAGGTTCAGCGCTTTGGCCACGGCTAGAGAGACCTCCCAGTGTGAAGCTTGAGCATCACTCAATGCAATCACAGAACCAGAATACAGCTCCAATATTTTATTTAGAATGTCTGCGAATTGTTGACCTGCTTTTGTCTTGTGTGATTCCGGCGCGCAAAGAAACGCTACTCCTGCCCATCCGAGAATTTTAGATAAACGAAGAGGCAATTGATACAGCTCCACAAAACCACCACCCTCTCTTGGCAACAAACAGTACTTATTTTGTTCCAGTGAGGACAATACGGACTCGTTTACGACCAGAAGTTCATCGACAAGCTTGTAAGTTAGCAATTCTGCTCCAGCATCTACTATAGGTGCACCCAAGCTCGGGAGTAGGCAAGCCACTATCCCAGCAGTAATCATAGGCGTCCGGTAAGCGTCATTAGACTGTGCAGCTTTTGTAGAGAAT
>NZ_JABULD010000224.1:0-2339 GCF_014060985.1 Pseudomonas sp. MD195_PC81_125 | reverse complement strand
GAAGAACTCTCCGCACTGGTCACATTCCATTTCACCGTCGTCTTCAGATAGTGAGTCTGAGAGAGGCTCAACGCACCAGTCGACCTCCGGCACTTCGACCGTGGCATGAGCTTCTTTCCTACATACCGGGCATTCGAATCGTGCTGTGGTTGTTAACTGACTCATGAGGTACTCGGCCGTTGGTTTTCGATGATGTAGGTAGCGATCAGCTTAGATCATACCCAGAAATCGCCGGGGCCCCTGGAGCATACGCTAAGGTACGGGGTCGGAAACCCGCGGGACTGTGGTAGCGGGAGATGCTGCAGCTTACTGAAATTTCAACGTTGAAATTGAAAGGATCTTGAAGAAAAAAGGCCATCGTTACCGTACCGGTAATGATGGCCGTGGATCGATTGTTTCGTAGTGCAGATGCACAGGTGAACAGGCAGTTCACTAAGCTGGGCGTTCTCCAGCTAATAAGGTCCGGCGGGTTTCCGACCCCGTGTCTCAAAGAAAACCTCAGGGCCCCAGGTACACAGCGGGAGATACACATCACATTCGCGGGTGGGATTTATGCTTGCGGGGTGCGGGGGAATATATCCCTCCAAATGTGGTGTAACTCATGTAACTGGTGTAACGATGACCGGTAACTGACTGTATTTATTGAATATTATTAATGTTACACCGATTTCACACGCCAATCTTGAGGCGTGTAACTGGGCCATCTGGTGTAACGCTTCTGATGCATGAAAAAAAGAACGAACTAGGTTATGCCTACGATGCAGGAGGGCAGAGTGCTTCCCGGCCGGCAGTCGCAACAGGCCGCTTTCGGCAAAGCGGCCTTCGAGACGTGTCTACGAAGCTCGGGCTATTTATGAAGTGCAGCGATGTACCTTCACGGGCCCGGCAGATACGATTTGCAGCTACTAGCTGTTAAAAGTCATGAGCGTCATGCCAAGCCCCGATCAGTTCTTCCCGGCCGAGCCTGCGTGCAGCTTGTGCATAAGCCTCTAGGAATCCATCGTCTTCCATCCAATCCTCTGTTCTTCCTTCGATCTTCCTTCCGTACACCTTGAGAAGTACGATTTGCATATCGACTTCGTCGTCTAATGTTTCCGCTTTAGACATACCCGAGTCACTGATCAAGGTGGTAAGCATTTCGACTTGGCTAATTGCCTCGGCTTCTGCCATTCGGACGAGTAAGCTGACCATTCCCTCGGAGACCTCAACCGTTTCCAAATAGCTGCGCTGAAACGAGCCATTGCGAACTGTCCGTGCTTGCTTGGCTTTCGCTTTGGTGCGTTTAGCCCGCTTGGCCTGCTTTTTATCCGATGCCATCGTTACTTCCTTGGAGGGGCTTTGACGGCTTAAACAGCCGCTGATTGGAACTCCTGCGAGGTTAGCGCCTTGAGTTCGTGTTAAAAACGTCATTTCGCGCACGCCAAAAAAGCTGGAAAACCAGTCAGAATGCGAGAAGGATGGTTGGCTATTTTTAAGACCTGAGCGTGAAGAGTTTCGCATTGATCTATGGTAAAAACTCAATACGAACTGACACTGACAATAGCTGTTTTCGAATTGCTTTTTATATGTGACATGGCCCAAAACTGAGCGACGCCGTCTGCTTCGGAAGCGCACCCGCGGAGGGTGATCGACGTGGGGCCGGATCCTTGGGTGTATTTGATAACAACGGTCATATCGTCCTTCCTATCCTTGTGGAGGCGTAAGAATTAAACAAAGGGGCTTGGTTTAGCAAGTCCCTGCAAACGAAGTGGATAGGCGTTCTTGAGAGCGGAGCGGCTTGCACCTGTCGTGACCGACTAAGTGATCCGATACGACCTGATCGAAACGCCTGCTGACGAAGCGAGGAAAATGCCAGCACGATTAGTATTCGTCGCATAAAGGCCACGTGTCTATCACCAAAGCTTTCTTTAAGGATAAGATAACGAAAACCAAGTAATGGCAGGGTGAAAATGGACGTTAGGTCAATCGCTACTTTTGGAGCCGTCGCCGCAGAAGATGAGCCAGTCTTAAATTACTTCGTAGAAACCAGCGCCGTCAGTGAAATAGGAGATGGCGAAAAATATTTGGTTCTCGGCAGGAAAGGCTCAGGAAAAACCGCGCTTGTTCGTTACTTTAATGAGAAAAAACAAAACGGGCTGGTGTCAGTCGCCTTAAACTTGCGAGGTTATCCGTGGGCTTTGCATGCCAAAAGATCTGACTCTGACGTAGATGAGTCAGAAAGGTATGAAGCTAGTTGGAGATATTTGATCGTCGTTGAGTTTGCTCAAGTCGTGGCAAGAAAACTTACCGGGACATCCAAGTGGACGGAGGAAGCGAAGAATTTTATTTTGAATTTTTTA
>NZ_JABULD010000765.1:0-785 GCF_014060985.1 Pseudomonas sp. MD195_PC81_125 | reverse complement strand
CTCGCCGGCAAATGCACAAGGACCGGGACGCCAAGATTGGGCGATTATCGAACCATCGACCGATTATCGCAATCCGCGGCACAAGCTCTTCATGGTTTGCCGGGTCGACCATGGAACGGGTTAATCCAACTTTCCATCGTGCGTTAGTTGTTCGACTTAATGGCGTCAGAAACACAACACTGAGCGCATAAAGGTTTCAGCGGATTTCAACTAGCGATAAAAATTGTCAGTCACAAAAACAATCACACATCTGGAACCGTTTTTAACTTGGCAAAGATAGTCAATCCCGAATCGACCGCTATAATGCCTCTCAGTGGGGCCGGTTTTATTCACCGAAGCCGCCACCTGCCGAAGCGATGCCAATCGCCGACAGCTCCGGCCAGCGCTGACGCGCATGACTCATGCAACGACAGCGCCCGCTGAAACAGGCAACTGATGCTGCGTCAGTTTTAATCTGGTGTCGCAGCCGCCTGCAACATGGAAGTCTTGACCGCCTTGCCGATAACTCCAATGCCTTTACGGGCATGACCTTTCGGTGGACGCGCTCAATCGACTCGTTGCCGTGCGTTTCACCAGACATTCATCTCAACTCAAACAGGTAGCACTGTGACGAAAGACGAACTGCGCGCGGAACTTGAGCGCCAGGAACAACGTTACAAGGAAGTTTACGGCGGGGAAGTCACCACCTACGCCGCTCAACCGGAACCGGAACGCAAAGCATGGCGTAAACGCCCCACTGTTCAGGATCAGGTTTTCCAGCAAGAACTGAAAAAGATGGAAGAAGA
>NZ_JABULD010000238.1:0-1010 GCF_014060985.1 Pseudomonas sp. MD195_PC81_125 | reverse complement strand
ACCCTGGTAGGAGCTGCCGAAGGCTGCGATCTTTTGCTTTTAATCCCATGCTAGAGTGCTCGGCCTCGCCCCCGGAGCCTGTCATGAGCCTTCTGATCCGCAGCTTTGCCGCCCTGTTGCTGACCCTCAGCCTGCCCCTGGCCGCCGCCCCGGCGCCGATGCACAGTCAGTTTCTACCGCCGGACGACTTGACCCTGCGTGATGCCGAACCCGAGCAGCAACAACTGCTGCAGGTCACCGATTATTCGGTGGTGGTCGGTGCGCAACGCCAGTCCAATCAGCAGCCGATTCCGGTGACCTCACCGTTGATGATCCGCCTCAAGGGCAAGTCGCTGAACAAGGGCGCAACCATCACCCAGGTGCTGGTCAATTTCGACGGCGAAAGCAAAAGCCTGAAAAAACCGCTTTATGACGACACGCGCAAAACCCTGACCCTGTTCTACCCGCTGGCCCAGTACCGGGTGGTGATCGACCTGCTGCGCAACGACACCGTGTATGTACAGTTCCTCAGTTACGCCAACGGCCACATCTGGGCCGATCTGCACACCGGAGCCGTTCGTGCGCGTTGAGCCTTGAGGCTGGGCAGGGGTAAACTGCCCGCCCCGTGTAATGTCTGCGAGCTGGAGTCGGCAATGCGTAAAGATAAGAAACAGGTGATTGGTGACGAGATCGGCGATGAGCAGATCAAGCTGTTCCTCGATTTTGAACCGGTCGACGCCACTTCGCCGTCGCTGCACAAACTGATCAAGGCTTATCGTGGTTTGCGCATCGACGATTTCGAGCGCTTCCTGACGTTCTTCGTGGCTGCCGGTTACGACGTGGATGGCAAGGATGAGCAGGGCCAGACGTTTGTTGATCTGATCAAGGATCAGCGTAACGCGGCCGAGTACATTGAGCTGATCGACAAGGCGCGCGGTTAAGCTCAAAAGACAAGATCAAAAGATCGCAGCCTTCGGCAGCTCCTACACTGGATTTGTGTTTACCCTGTAGGAGCTGCCGCAGGCTGCGAT
>NZ_JABULD010000523.1:0-808 GCF_014060985.1 Pseudomonas sp. MD195_PC81_125 | reverse complement strand
CTTCCGGCCATCGAAACCGCCCTGAAAAAGGCCGGCGTGCTGGAAAGCCAGGTGGTGGAGATGTCGCAGGGGCAGAAACAGAGCCGCTTCGTGGCGTGGACCTTCCAGACCAAGTCCGAGCAGCAGATCTGGCGTCGCGAGCGCTGGGTTCGCTGATTCTGTAGGAGCTGCGGCACGCTGCGATCTTTTGATCCTGCTTGAAAACAAGATCAAAAGATCGCAGCCTCGTTTCACTCGACAGCTCCTACAGGGCGGCGTAACGCCTTGCCAAATCGCAGGCACAAAAAAACCGTGCCCGGATCGCTCCGGTGCACGGTTTTTTTTTATCGCTGCGTCTTACTTGTTCACAGCGTCGGTCAGGCCTTTGGCCACAACCAGCTTGATCACTTTCTTGGCAGGGATTTCGATGGCAGCGCCAGTCGAAGGGTTACGGCCAGTGCGGGCAGGACGCTCGGTCACTTTCAGCTTGCCGATACCTGGCAAGGTGATTTCGCCGCCGTTTTCCAGCTGATCGGCAACGATTTGGCCCAGTTGGTCCAGAGCGTTACGCGCGGTGGTTTTCGGCGCGTCGATAGCTTCAGCGATGTCGGCGATCAGTTGGTCTTTAGTAAGAGCCATGTAGTGTTCCTTCCCTATCAAATTCATATGGATTGCAGAGTGCAGTGTCAGCCATCGAGCCCGATCTTCTGGATCTGGCACCCTCGGCGATAACCACGACGAGTCGGGTTATAGATACCGAAATCAGGGTTTGGTTCGACCTGACAAATGCTGATTGCACGCTTAACGCAGTGACTTCGCGTAAGACCGG
>NZ_JABULD010000089.1:0-5174 GCF_014060985.1 Pseudomonas sp. MD195_PC81_125 | reverse complement strand
CGGCGCGGTCGCTGGCGGTGGTTCATCGCCGGGCACGCTCGGCTGCGCCGGTTGCGGCTGTGGTTCGGCCGGCGGCGGGGTGTTCTTCTGCTTGAGCAGGTTTTCCACCAGGGCCTTGTTGGTCAGCGCCGGGCGCAAATCCGGTTGCAGTTCCAGCGCTTGCTCGTAGGCATCAATCGCCGCTTCCAGCTCGCCACTTTTCGCCAGCGCATTGCCTCGATTGTAGTGGGCGCGGGCGTCGCTGCCTTCGGCGAAACGCTGAGCGGCGCCACTGTAATCGCCGGCTTCATACAACGCCAGCCCTTGCCACTGGTGATCTTCAAAGTGTTCGGCGGCCTCGGCCGGGCGCTTCTGCTTGAGCAAGTGCAAACCCTGTTGGTCAGGACGCAGCCACAGGTCTTCGAAGTCGAAAGCGTAGCTCGGCTGCGGCAAGCACAGCAGCAGCGGCAGGCAGAATAACCAGCCACGCCGTCCAGCACACGCGGCGAGCAGCAACAGCGGCAACAACAGCCAGTAGCCCTGATCGGCCCAGGTGTCCAGGCGCACAGTCTGACCATCGTTGCGCAGGCTGCGCGGGCCATCGAGCAGGCCGAGGGCGCGCAAGTCGGATTCGTCCAGACGCGCGCTGTGGTATTCACCGCCGACGCTGGCGAGGAACGCGCCGAGGCCCGGGCTGTCGAGCTGCGGCACGCGAATCGCGCCTTGTTCATCCTTGAGGAAACTGCCGTCCTCCTGAGCGATGG
Organism: Pseudomonas sp. MD195_PC81_125; assembly: GCF_014060985.1. Lineage (NCBI taxonomy): Bacteria > Pseudomonadati > Pseudomonadota > Gammaproteobacteria > Pseudomonadales > Pseudomonadaceae > Pseudomonas > Pseudomonas sp. MD195_PC81_125. The sequence goes on along the minus strand of NZ_JABULD010000089.1, from coordinate 4,431 downwards.
GCGCGCCTTCAGCGGTGCCGATGCCGAGCATCAATAGTTGTGCTGACTGCTCGCCGAGGGCTCGACGAATACCTTGGCGTTCTTCCTCGGTCAGCGAAGAACCGATCAGCAGAATTCGCCCCTGACCGAGTGCGCCTTGCTTGAGCAAGGCCAGTGCCTTGCTTATGCCGAGATCAGCGCGATGGCCGCTTTCCGGCATCAGCGACGGTTTGAGCGCGTCGAGCAGATTGCGACTGGTCGCCAGGTCATCCGACAGCGGCACCAACGTGTGCGCGCTGCCGGCGTAGACGACGATCGCGGTCTGCGCATCGCTGCGCGCCTGCAACAGGTCGAACAGCTTGCGCCGGGCCTGTTCCAGTCGCGTTGGCGGTGAGTCGGTGGCGAGCATTTCCGGGGTCAGCTCCAGAACGACGACCAGCGGGTCGGCGGGTTTCTGGCTGGTCTGTTCGACGCGTTCCCAACTGGGGCCGAGCAGGGCGACGAGGGTCAGCAGCCACGCCACGCCGAGGGCGACCCACGGCAGCTTGCTGGCGCGGCCATTGCCGCCGCTTAGCAGCGTCGCGTGGAACGCCGGCGGCAGAATCATCTGCCAGCGTCCGGCGCGTTTCTGCCGGTGCCAGAGTTGCCAGATCAGCCAGCCGAGCAGCGGCAGGAGCAGCAGCCACCAGGGGCGGAACCAGTGCGGCCAGAGCGCGATCATCGGCGCTCCGCAAACGCAGGCGCTTGAGACGCTCACGCCAGTCAGGCAACGGACTTTGCAGATACAGCTCCTTGGTAAACAGGCGTTGCAGCGGGTTATCCGGCCACAATTCGCGGGCGACCAGCAACAGACTCAGCAGCAGGGCAAAGGCCAGCGGCCACTGATACAAGGCTTGTGCCGGGCGCGCCTGGGTCGGTTGCTGGGTCACCGGTTCGAGTTGATCGAGGGTGTCCCGGATCGCTTGCAGCTCTTTGCCGTCGCGGGCGCGGAAGTATTGGCCGCCCGTGGCGTTGGCGATGGCCTCGAGGGCCGGCTCGTCGAGGTCCAGGCTCGGATTGACCCCGAGCAGCCCGGTGCTGCCACTGTCTTCGGGGTCGGCGCCGATACCGATCGGGTAGATTTTCACCCCTTCGCTGGCGGCCAGTTTTTGCTGCGGTCAACGGATCGATTTCGCCACCGTTGTTGGCACCGTCGGTGACCAGAATCAACACCCGGCTTTGCGCCGGACGCAGGCGCAGACGCTTGAGCGCCAGACCGATCGCGTCGCCGATGGCGGTGTTCTTGCCGGCAATGCCGATGCGCGCTTCATCAAGCCACACGCGCACGGTGTGGCGGTCAAACGTCAGCGGTGCCTGCAGGTACGCCTGACTGCCGAACAGGATCAGACCGACGCGGTCGCCATCACGGCTTTCGAGGAAATCACCGAGCAGATGCTGGACCAGCGACAAGCGGCTGACGTCTTCGTCCTGCCACTGCATGTCGGGAAAATCCATCGAACCGGACACGTCCACCGCCACCAGCAGATCACGGCCGCTGGCGGCAATCGGCAATGGTTCGCCGAGCCATTGCGGGCGGGCGGCGGCGCTCAGCAATAATAGCCACAGCAACAGAAACGGCGCCTGCTGGCGCCACGCCGGCAGGTTGGCGCGGGCCCGGCGACGGGCGAGGCCTTCGAGGTCCGAGAGAAAACTGACGCGCAAGGCCGGCTCGCCGCTGTCGGCCACCGGCAACACCAGACGCATCAGCCACGGCAGCGGCAGCAGCACGAAGATCCACGGCCAGGCGAACTCAAACATGCTTGCGAATCCAGGTGTCGACGGCTTGGGTCAGGCCGGCGATGGCTTTGTCGTCGAGTTTGCATTCCGGTTTGTAGGCGCCTTCGACCAGCACCATCCAGCGCGTCAGACCGGCCGCCGGGCAGCGGTTGTCGAGGAACGCCAGCCATTTGCGGCCATTGAGGGTGTGGCTCTGGCTGTAAGGGTAGTGGTTGCGGCACAGGCGTTTGAGCAGGCCGTTGAGCTGCTGCAGCCAGGCCCCGGCCGGTGCGCCGTCGTAGGGTTTGGGCATTTGTGCCAGTTCGGCCAGCGCGGCGATGCGCACCGGATCGAGCGGTTGTTCGGCGCGTACGATAGGGCGTTTCTTGACCGGAATGAACCGGCGCAAACGCCACGCCGCGAACCCGAGCAGCGGCAGCAATAACAGTAGCAGCCACCAGCCCGGCGCTGGCGGCCAAAAGTCGATCGGCGGTGGCGAAATCAGCGGTTGCAGTTGCTCGAGGCCGTTCATCGACTGCTCCCCGGGCGCTGCGGATTGAGGAACTCGCGCATCTGCTCGACCATTTCGCTTTGCGTGCTCAATGGCATCAGCAGCACCCGCAGTTTTTGCGCGAGCAATTCCCAGCGGGCGATACGGGCTTCGGCCTGAGCGCGATAGGTCTGGCGCAGCTCGAAATTCAGCGTGTCGAGCTCCAGTTGTGCGCCCCTTTCCGCGAATCTGAGCAGCCCGGCGGCGGGCAGGGCGTGGTCCAGTGGATCGGACAGCGGCAGCATCAGCAGGTCGCAATGGCGCGCCAGCAGGCTCAGTTGCTGCTCGGCGCTGTCGGTCAGCGCGCGCTCGTCACAGATGACGATCACCAGACTGCCCGGGCGCAACACTTCGCGCGCCCGGCGCAGCGCCACGCCGAGGGCGTCGCGGTCCGGCTCGCGTTCGCTGTGCAGCGACTGATTGACCTTGACCAGGCGATTGAGCAGTTGCAGCAGGCTCTGCTTGCTGCGGCGCGGTTTGATTTCGTAATGCTCGTTGTCGCCGAACACCAGCCCGCCAACCCGGTCATTGTGCCCCAGCGCGGCCCAGCCGATCAGCGCCGCCGCTTGCGCCGCCAGCACTGACTTGAACATCAGCCCGGAGCCGAAAAACAGCCGCGTGCTTTGCTCGACCATGATGAAAATCGGTCGTTCGCGCTCCTCGTGGAACAGCTTGGTGTGCGGCTCCTGGGTGCGCGCGGTCACGCGCCAGTCGATGGTGCGCACATCGTCGCCGGCCTGATACACCCGCACCTGATCGAAGTCGACCCCGCGTCCGCGAAATTTCGAGTGATGCAGGCCGATCAGCGGGCTGCGCTGACTTGGCGTGGAAAACAACTGCACTTCGCGCACACGGTGACGCATCTCGATCAGGTCGGTGAGGCTGATGCGGATGCCCGGTTCGGACGGCAGGGGGGCGTTCATGGGGGTCAAGCGACGGCTACGACGTCGAGAATCCGCTGCACCACCCGATCCTGATCGATGCCGGCGGCTTCGGCTTCAAACGACAGAATGATGCGGTGACGCAACACGTCGAACAGCACCGCCTGAATGTCTTCCGGGCTGACGAAATCGCGACCCGCCAGCCAGGCGTGAGCCCGGGCGCAACGGTCGAGGGCAATAGAGCCGCGCGGGCTGGCGCCGTAGGCGATCCACTCGGCCATTTCCGGGTCGAACTTGGCCGGGGTGCGCGTGGCCATGACCAGTTGCACCAGGTATTCCTCTACGGCGTCAGCCATGTACAGACCGAGGATTTCCTTGCGCGCGGCGAAGATCGCTTGTTGGCTGACCCGGCGTTCAGGCTTGGTTTCGCCGTTGAGCGCTTCACCACGGGCCTGCTGAAGGATCCGGCGTTCGACGGCGGCGTCCGGGAAACCGATCTTGACGTGCATCAGGAAGCGGTCGAGCTGAGCCTCCGGCAGCGGATAGGTGCCTTCCTGCTCGATCGGGTTCTGCGTGGCCATCACCAGAAAAAGTGGTGACAGTTCATACGTGCTGCGCCCGACGCTGACCTGCCGTTCAGCCATGGCTTCGAGCAGCGCCGATTGCACCTTGGCCGGGGCCCGGTTGATTTCGTCCGCCAACACCAGGTTGTGGAAGATCGGCCCTTGCTGGAACACGAAACTGCCGGTTTCCGGGCGATAGATCTCGGTGCCGGTAATGTCGGCCGGCAGCAGATCGGGAGTGAACTGGATGCGATGGAACTGGGCTTCGATGCCCTCGGCGAGTTCTTTGATCGCTTTGGTCTTGGCCAGACCCGGAGCGCCCTCGACCAGCATGTGGCCGTCGGCGAGCAGGGCGATGAGCAAACGCTCGATGAGTTTTTCCTGGCCGAGAATCTGCGTTGAAAGAAAGGTTCGCAGCGCCAGCAGCGCTTCACGATGTTCCATCGGTGACTGTTCCTGGAAAGGGTGGCCCCAGGCGTTCGGATAACGCCGGGGCTGGGGGCGTTACTTTAATCCATCGAGGGGGGTGGCGACTAACGGGCATTTTGCGCAAAGTGCGGGAAATGACCGGGGGATTTGTTGGAATTTTGTAGCAGGGGAGTGGTGAGGTGGCAGTTCTGGCCCCATCGCTGGCAAGCCAGCTCCCACAGGTATCAGCGGTGCGAATGCGATTTATGCAACACATCGCTCTCTGTGGGAGCTG
>NZ_JABULD010000386.1:0-1639 GCF_014060985.1 Pseudomonas sp. MD195_PC81_125 | reverse complement strand
CAGGCCGGGCCGTGCGTGCGCACCAATCAGCTCGACTTCGACGAAGAGGTGGTGTTCAAGGCCCAGCAATACCTGTTCGATCACATCCGCGAGGACGGCGACCAACCGTTCTGCCTGACCGTGTCGATGACGCACCCACACGACCCATACACCATTCCCAAGGCGTTCTGGGATTTGTACGACGACGCGGATATCCCGCTTCCGACGACGCCTGATCAACATTCCCTCGATCCACATTCGCAACGCCTGCTCAAGGTCTATGACCTGTGGGACAAGCCACTGCCTGTGGATAAAATCCGCGACGCGCGGCGCGCATACTTCGGTGCTTGCAGCTATATCGATGCCAACGTCGGCAAACTCCTGAAAACCCTCGAAGATTGTGGGCTGATGGACGACACCGTCATTGTCTTCTCCGGCGACCATGGCGACATGCTGGGAGAGAAGGGCCTCTGGTACAAAATGCACTGGTTCGAGATGGCCGCTCGCGTGCCCCTGTTGATAAGTGCACCCGGTCAGTTCAAATCGGGCCGTGTCAGCTCGGCCGTCTCCACCGCCGACCTGTTGCCGACCTTCGTCGAACTGGCCGGCGGCAGCCTGGAACCGAATCTGCCGCTGGACGGCCGCTCCCTGGTGCCGCATCTGCAAGGGCAGGGCGGGCATGACGAAGTGTTCGGCGAATACATGGCCGAAGGCACGGTCAGCCCGCTGATGATGATCCGCCGCGGCGCCTACAAATTTATCTACAGCGAAAGCGACCCTTGCCTACTCTTCGATGTGCACAACGACCCGCGTGAACTCGAAGAACTCAGCCAGTCACCGCAACATCGCCAACTGTTCGACGATTTTCTCGCCGAAGCGCGGGCCAAGTGGGACATGCCGGCCATTCACCGCGAGGTCCTCGCCAGCCAGCGCCGTCGTCGTTTTGTCGCCGACGCCCTGACCATCGGCAAGCTGAAGAGCTGGGATCACCAGCCGCTGGTGGACGCCAGTCAGCAGTACATGCGCAACCACATCGACCTCGACGATCTGGAACGCAAGGCCCGTTATCCACAACCCTGCCAAAAACCAATAATGTAAGGGGAAGTCCATGCGCAAGTTATCCACAGCACTGACGATAGGCCTGCTGGCTCTGGGCAGCGCCTCGGCATTTGCCGAGCAAAGCTGCGACACCGTAAAAATGGCCGACCCGGGTTGGAGTGACATCGCCGCGACCAACGCCATCACCGGGTTTCTGCTGGACAGCATGGGCTACAAGGCCAAGGTCGACACCCTCGCGGTGCCGATCACCTTCGGCGGTCTGAAGGACGGCCAGGTGGATGTCTTTCTCGGCAACTGGATGCCGGCGCAGCAGGGCTTCTACGACAAGTTCGTCGCCACCGGTGACGTCACGCAACTGGCGAAGAACCTCGACGGCACCGAATTCACACTGGCCGTCCCGGATTATGTGTGGGATGCCGGTGTGCATGACTTTGCCGACCTGAACCAATACGCGGACAAATTCGACAAGAAAATCTACGGCATCGGTTCCGGCGCGCCCGCGAACATTTCGCTGCAGGAAATCATCAAGAAAAACGACTTCGACCTCGGCCAGTGGAAGCTGATCGAATCCAGCGAACAAGCGATGCTCGCCGAAGTCTCG
>NZ_JABULD010000384.1:0-11531 GCF_014060985.1 Pseudomonas sp. MD195_PC81_125 | reverse complement strand
TTCTTGCGGGAAATCTTCGAACAGGAAGTCGAACTGACGGATATTGTCGGCGACCAGGATCAGGCCCTTGTCCACCGAACGGTTCTTGATCGCCAGCAGCCGATCCACTGCCTCTTCGTTCCACGGGTCGCAACCCAGCCCCCAGACGGCTTCGGTTGGATAGGCAATCACCGCCCCGGCGCGAATCTCTCGTGCGGCTTGTTGCACACGCCAACTGTTGACCATGAAAAAACTCTCCGCAAACAGGTTTTGCGCAGTTTACCGATCTTCCCTGTAAAACCTAGCGTGTCCTGGCCAGCCAGCGACCGTTTTCACACACCGCACGGCCGTCCATTTCCAGTTCGGTCAGCGCCGCCAGCACTTTGGGCAACGCCCAGCCACAGCTGTCAGCCAAAGCCTCACTGGTGTGCGGCGCTGCATGCAGCAAGGCAAGCAACGGGTGTCCGGCCTCCGGCATCTCTGTGGATAAAGGCAGCTGCTGCCAGCCGCGCAGGGCTTCGAGGATGTGTTCGATGGTTTCCACCAGCACCGCACCGTCGCGTATCAACTGGTGACAACCACGCGCGCCGGGGTGGTGAATCGAGCCAGGAATCGCATAGACCTCGCGACCCTGTTCCGCCGCCAGTCGCGCGGTGATCAGCGAACCGCTGGCAACACTGGCCTCGACCACCAGCACGCCAAGGGACAGACCGCTGATGATCCGGTTGCGTCGGGGAAAATTGCTCGCCGTCGGGCCGGCGTCCAGGGGAAACTCTGAAAGCACCGCGCTGCCGGAGGCGATCATTGCATCGGCAAGGCGTCGATTGCGCTGTGGATAAAATTTTTCCAGTCCCGTGCCAAGCACGCCGACGGTTTGTCCGCCGACGTCCAGCGCCGCTTGATGGGCCGCCGCATCGATACCCAGCGCCAGACCACTGGTGATGACAAAACCGGCCCCGGCCAGGCTACGGGAAAACGCTGCGGCGGTGTCCATGCCCGGACGTGAAGCGCGGCGACTGCCAACCATCGCCAGTTGCGGTTTTTCCAGAATCAGCGGATCGCCGGCCACAAACAACAGCGGTGGCGGGTCGGGAATCTGCGCCAGCAGCGCCGGGTAATCTGCTTGATCCCACATCAGCACATGCTGCTGCGGCTGCTCTAGCCAGCGCAATGCATGGCTCGCGCCATCGCGCACTTCGCAACTGCGCCGAGCGTCACTGCACGCCGCCGGCAAACCCAGCGCACGCCAGGCACTGCCCGGCGCACTAATGGCTTTTGACGCCGAGCCGAAGGCTTCAAGCAGCTTGGCAAAACGTTTCGGGCCGATTTCCGGCAAGCGGTGCAGGCGCAGACGCGCTTCCAGTTCCGCAGGGGAAATGGAGGTACTGGCAGACAGCATCATGGATCATCCTTGATCGTTATAAGTCCCGAACCATTCGGAACAAGCTGTGGATAACTCTGTTGGTAACTTGTTAAGCCTGCTAAGGATTTCGCACCTTGTCGAGCACCGCCAACGAGCGTGATGCGTTGAGTACGAGGCCGTAACTGAGCTTGTCGTAGGTGCGGAACACCATCAGCAGACCGGCCCGTTCGTCAGGAATTTTCAGCGGCTGGCCGGTGATCCGGTCGCGCACGGTTTCCCCGGTTTTCATCACCACCAGCACATTGCCTTCGGCGAGGCCGTCGCGCCTGCCCTTGTTCAGGGTGACCACGTCCATTACGCCGATCTGCGTAACGCCGCGCGGCACGTCGATGATCAGTCCATTGATGTGGGTGCTCGGGGCGCTGGGCATGAAGGTCGAATTGACCGAGCGCTCTTCGCCGCTGAACAGGCGGTCGCCCAGACGCACTTCCTGAGTGGTGCGTTGCAGGGCGAGGGTGGCGACGTCGCCTTCGGTGGCGACGATTTCACCGCCACCGATATCGTCGGCGTTGATCCCCAGGAACTCCTTGGTCTGCGGGTCGGTATAGACCTTGCCCTGGCGGAAGATGCCGTACACCGGCTGGTTCGGGTCGAAATGCCCGCGAGCGAAGATTCGGTCACCGGTGCCGCTCAATACGCGCTCGGCATCGCCGGCGACGATGTACGGCGCCTTGTCGAAGTCCTCGATCTTGTCGACGATGCGGTTGCTCAGCAGAAAGCTGTTGATCGATTTCAGCGGAATGCTCGGAATGGCCTCGGCCACCGGGCTGGTGCGGATGCGTGGCGACAGCTTGATGGTGCCCCGTGACTCGCCGCGCTTGAGGGTCAGTTGCGGCTGGCCGTTGACGTAACTGAGCGTCAGCGTGTCGCCGGGGTAGATCAGGTTGGGGTTTTCAATTTGCGGATTGGCCCGCCACAGCTGTGGCCATTGCCAGGGCTCGCGCAGGTATTTGCCGGAAATGTCCCAGAGGGTGTCTCCCGAAACCACCGTGTATTGCTGTGGAAAACCATCCCTGAGTTGCACTTGCCCTTGCGCAGCCGCGGCCGTAGCCAGAAGCAGCAGGGCGAGTAGTGTTTTCCTCATGCAGCGAATCCCTTTATCATGTGCGTTCGCGTGAACCGTCAGAGCCCCCGTGGCTCGCTACTGCAAATTGCATTAGCTACGCTTCACAACGGTAGCCTGCATCTTCGGACCTGCCAGGCCATCGACCCGACTTTACTCAATACGTGCAGCAATCAGCCTATGGCCATTTTAAACATCCTCGAATTCCCGGACCCGCGTCTGCGTACTATCGCCAAGCCTGTGGCTGTAGTGGACGACGAAGTGCGTCAGTTGGTCGATGACATGTTTGAAACAATGTATGAAGCGCCGGGCATCGGCCTCGCCGCGACCCAGGTCAACGTGCACAAACGTATCGTCGTGATGGACCTTTCCGAAGACCGCACCGAACCCCGGGTGTTCATCAACCCCGAGTTCGAATCGCTGACCGACGAGATGGATCAATACCAGGAAGGCTGCCTGTCGGTGCCGGGTTTCTACGAAAACGTCGACCGCCCGCAGAAGGTCAAAATCAAGGCACTGGACCGCGATGGCCAGCCTTACGAACTGATCGCCGAAGGCCTGCTCGCGGTGTGCATCCAGCACGAGTGCGACCACCTCAATGGCAAGTTGTTCGTCGATTACCTGTCCACGCTCAAACGCGACCGGATCAAGAAGAAACTGGAAAAGCTGCACCGCCAGAACGCTTGATGCCCCTCTTCAAAGGCTTGCTGCGGCAAGCCTTTTTCTTTTTATGAGACTCCTTTCATGACTGAGCCACTGCGCATCGTTTTTGCCGGCACCCCGGAATTCGCCGCCGAACATCTCAAGGCCCTGCTGAACAGCCCTTACGAGATCGTTGCGGTCTACACCCAACCGGATCGTCCGGCCGGTCGTGGGCAAAAACTGATGCCGAGCCCGGTTAAGCAGTTGGCGCAGGAAAATAATATCCAGGTGTTGCAGCCGCCGACCCTGCGCAACGCTGAGGCTCAGGCAGAACTCGCCGCACTGAAGCCGGACTTGATGGTGGTGGTCGCCTACGGCCTGATCCTGCCGCAAGCCGTGCTGGATATTCCGCGCCTGGGCTGCATCAACAGCCACGCTTCGCTGCTGCCACGCTGGCGCGGTGCGGCGCCGATCCAGCGCGCCGTGGAACACGGTGATGCCGAAAGCGGCGTAACCGTGATGCGTATGGAAGCGGGCCTCGACACCGGACCGATGCTGCTCAAGGTCGTGACCCCGATCAGCGCCAACGACACCGGCGGCACGCTGCACGACCGCCTCGCCGAAATGGGCCCGCCCGCCGTGGTCCAGGCGATTGCCGGTCTGGCTGCCGGAACCCTCGAAGGCGAAGTGCAGAACGACAAGCTCGCCACTTATGCCCACAAACTGAACAAAGATGAAGCGCGTCTCGACTGGAGTCGTCCGGCGCTTGAGCTGGAGCGTCTGGTGCGTGCTTTCAACCCATGGCCGATTACCCACAGCACCCTCAACGGCGAAGCGCTGAAGGTATTGGCCGCGACGCTGGCTGAGGGCAAAGGCGCACCGGGTGAAATCCTCAGCGCCAGCAAGGACGGCCTGATCGTCGCCTGCGGTGAGCAGGCACTGTGCCTGACCCGCCTGCAATTGCCCGGCGGCAAGGCGCTGAACTTCGCCGATCTGTTCAACAGCCGCCGCGAGAAATTTGCCGTCGGCACTGTGTTGGGTGCTGCGGTGGCCGCGCAATGAACCCGCGTCTGGCCGCCGCCAAGGCACTCGCCGCCGTGCTCAGTGGCAAGGCGTCGTTGAACAGCTCCCTGCCAACGCAACTGGACAAGGTCGAAGACCGTGATCGCGGTTTCACCCAGGATCTGGCGTTCGGCACTGCGCGCTGGCAGCCACGGCTGTCGGCACTGGCGGAAAAGCTTTTGCAGAAGCCGTTCAAGGCTGCCGACGCCGATGTCGAGGCGCTGCTACTGGTCGGTCTCTATCAATTGCTCTACACCCGCGTGCCGCCGCACGCGGCGATCGGCGAAACCGTCGGTTGCGCCGACAAGCTGAAAAAGCCGTGGGCCAAGGGGTTGCTCAACGCCGTGCTGCGCAACGCCCAGCGCGAACATGAGGCGATCTTCGCCGAACTGGAGCGCGATCCGGTGGTGCGCACCGCTCACCCGCGCTGGCTGCAGAAATCCCTGAAGGCCTTCTGGCCTGAGCAATGGGAAGCCATCTGCGAGGCGAACAACGCGCATCCGCCGATGATCCTGCGGGTCAACCGCCGTCATCACAGCCGTGACGCCTACCTCGGTCTGCTGACTGACGCGGGTATCGCCGCGCAGCCGTGCACCTTCAGCCGCGACGGCATCGTCCTCGACGCCGCCGCGGACGTGCGCAGCCTGCCGGGTTTCGCCGAGGGCTGGATCAGCGTGCAGGACGAAGCCGCGCAACTGGCCGCCGATCTGCTCGATCTGGCGCTGGGCCAGCGCGTACTCGACGCCTGCTGCGCCCCCGGTGGCAAGACCTGCCACATCCTCGAAGCCGAACCGGCGCTGGCCGGTGTGGTGGCCGTGGATCTGGAAGCCAAGCGTCTGGTGCGCGTAAAGGAGAACCTTGAGCGGCTGGGCCTGAGCGCCGAACTGATCGCCGCTGACGGACGCGATACCGCAGCATGGTGGGACGGCAAGCCGTTCCAGCGCATCCTGCTCGACGCGCCGTGCTCGGCCACCGGCGTGATCCGCCGCCATCCGGACATCAAGCTGACCCGTCAGGCCGACGACATCGCCGCCCTCGCGCAACTGCAAGGCGAGCTGCTCGACACCCTGTGGAAAACCCTCGAAGTCGGCGGCATTTTGCTCTACGCCACTTGCTCGACCTTGCCAACCGAGAACACCGACGTCATCGCCGCGTTTCTCGAGCGCACGCCGGGTGCCCGCGAACTGGATCTGGCGACCACCGCCGGGATCAAGCAGCCCCACGGTCGCCAATTGCTGGCCCAGCAGGGCGGGCATGACGGGTTCTACTACGCCAAGCTGATCAAGATCGCTGCCGCGCGCGGCTAAACGGATTCAACGGAGTGACTGGATGAAAATCATCATCCTCGGTGCGGGGCAGGTCGGCGGTTCGCTGGCCGAACACTTGGCGAGCGAAGCCAACGACATCACCGTGGTCGACACCGACGGCGAACGCCTGCGCGACCTCGGCGACCGTCTCGACATCCGCACCATTCAGGGCCGCGGCTCGCTGCCATCGGTATTGCGTCAGGCCGGCGCCGACGATGCCGACATGCTCGTGGCGGTGACCAACAGCGACGAAACCAACATGGTCGCCTGCCAGGTCGCGCACACGCTGTTCCACACCCCGACCAAGATCGCCCGGGTGCGCGAAGCGTCCTACCTCAATCGCGAAGAACAGCTGTTCCAGAATGAAGCGATTCCGGTCGACGTGCTGATCAGCCCCGAGCAAGTGGTGACCAACTACATCAAGCGCCTGATCCAGCATCCGGGCGCGCTGCAAGTGATCGATTTCGCCGAAGGCCAGGCGCAACTGGTGGCGGTGCGCGCCTATTACGGCGGACCGCTGGTGGGCCAGCAACTGCGCCAGTTGCGCGAGCACATGCCGAATGTGGAGACGCGGGTCGCGGCGATTTTCCGCCGTGACCGGCCGATCCTGCCGCAGGGCGATACGGTGATCGAGGCCGATGACGAAGTTTTCTTCATCGCCGCCCGTGAGAATATTCGCGCGGTGATGAGCGAAATGCGCCGTCTCGACGAAACCTACAAGCGCATCGTGATTGCCGGTGGCGGGCAGATTGGCGAGCGTCTGGCCGAGGCCATCGAAAGCCGCTATCAGGTAAAGATCATCGAGATGAACCCGGCACGCTGCCGCTATCTCTCCGACACCCTCGACAGCACCGTGGTGTTGCAGGGCAGCGCCTCGGACCGTGATCTGCTGCTGGAAGAGAACATTGCCGACGCCGACATCTTCCTCGCGCTGACCAACGATGACGAAGCCAACATCATGTCGTCGCTGCTGGCCAAACGGCTGGGGGCAAAGAAGGTGATGACGATCATCAACAACCCGGCGTACGTCGACCTGATCCAGGGCGGCGACATCGACATCGCCATCAGTCCGCAACTGGCGACCATCGGCACTTTGCTCGCTCACGTACGGCGTGGCGATATCGTCAGTGTGCACTCACTGCGTCGGGGTGCGGCGGAAGCCATTGAGGCGATTGCCCACGGCGATGCGAAGTCGAGCAAGGTCATCGGCCGGCCGATCGAGAAAATCGGCCTGCCGCCGGGCAGCACGATTGGCGCGATCATCCGCAACGAAGAAGTGATCATCGCCCACGACGATACGGTGATCGAAACGGGTGACCATGTGATTCTGTTCCTTGTGGATAAAAAGCATATCCGCGATGTGGAGAAGCTGTTTCATGTGGGGCTGAGCTTCTTCTGATCCTGAATGAGCGGTGCCTTCATTGGCCCCATCGCTGGCAAGCCAGCTCCCACAGGTTTTTCGGTTGTTCACACATGTGATGTGCACCCGAGATCCTTGTGGGAGCTGGCTTGCCAGCGATGGCGGCACCGCAGATCTTTCTGACGCACTAGAAAAGGACTCCACCCATGCTCGAATCCCTGGAAAAAATGCTCGCCAAGGGTGTGGATAACTCATTGCTGCGCTTCGGCCTGGGCAAGGGTTATCTGGATCTGGGGGAGAACGCCAAGGCTGCCGAACATTTTCAGCGCTGCGTCGGCTTCGATCCGAAGTACTCGGCGGCGTGGAAGTTATTGGGTAAGGCCCAGCTTGCACTGGGCGAGCACGCCGCCGCGCGGCAGGCGTGGGAGCAGGGTCTGGAAGCCGCCCGCGCCCATGGTGACAAGCAGGCGGAGAAGGAAATGACCGTGTTTCTGAAGAAGCTCGACCGCCAGGCGCAATGAGCTAGAGATAGCGCAGGCCAATGCCCTCGGCATCCACCGTCACCACTTCCATTCGCACCCGTGGCGCGCCGGTGGGCAAATCCTGCACCTGGCCATAAACCACCGCACCCTTGGGCAATGACGCCAGACGCGGATGCTGCACATACACGCCGGTGGCCGACAGATTGCGCGTCTGGCCCAGACATTCACCGAAGCTGTCGTGGGTGATCTTGATGCGGAAGGATTTGCGTTGTTCGGACATCTTTATGCGCCCTTGAATGAACGGGGTTGTGGATAAGCCGCGGAAGCAAGATCAAAAGATCGCAGCCTGCGGCAGCTCCTGCAGGTTATCCACAGAGTGTGCCAACTTGGTCAGTACCAGCGCGCTTCGCCCGGTGGACGTTTTTTGAAGCGCTTCATGCTCCACATGTATTGGCTTGGATACGCGGCAACGTAGCGTTCAACGACTTTGCTCATCGCTGCACAGGACTCCTCGGTATCGGTGCTGTACATGGCTTCCGGCGCCGCCTCGAGGATCACTTTGTAGCCGGAACCGTCCGGCAGACGCAGGGCGTGCAGGAACACGCCGACCGCTTTGCCGCCGGCGAGCATGTTCGGCACGAATTTGCTGGTCAGCGCCTGGGTGGCGAAGAACGGCACGAAAATCCCGGCGGATTCGGCCGGTTCCGGGTCAGCCGGAATGCCCACTGCACCACCTTTGCGCACTTCCTTGATGACGCTGAGGATGCCTTCCTTGGTGGAGGCAGCGACCTTGTTGCCCAGCTGCACGCGTTGCTTGCGCAGTAATTCATCCACAGCCTTGAGCTTCGGCGGGCGGTAGAAAATGATCGGTTTGCACTGGCTGCAATAGAAGTGGTTGAGCACTTCCCAGTTGCCCAGGTGGCTGGTGATGCCGACCACGCCTTTGCCCGAGGCCAGCGCCTCCTTGAGGATGTCGAGGCCTTCGACTTCGCGTACCAGATCGATTGAACGCTGGGCCGGCCAGATCCAGGCGCAGGCGCTTTCGGTCAGGGATTTGCCGATGTCTTTCAGGCTCTGGCCGACCAGACGCTCACGTTCGGCCGGATCCATCTGTGGAAAACATTTAGAAAGGTTGATCCGCACCACGTCGCGGGAACGGTTGGGGGTTTTCCACATGATCCAGCCGATCGCTGAACCCACGGCCTGCACGGCCCGCCATGGCAGCAGGGCAAACAGCCGCAGAGCGCCTACCAGCAAGGCGCCTTTAAACTTTTCCACAGGTCACTCCTGATCTTGTGCTGTGCGCGAGGCGGCCATTCTAACCGCCGTTGACCAACTGCGCGTAGCGGTCGCAGTCCTGAGTGTGATCCATGACCATGCCCGAGGCCTGCATCAACGCGTAGCAAATGGTCGGGCCGACGAAGGTGAAACCGGCCTTTTTCAGGGCCTTGCTCATTGCCAGCGCTTCGGCCGTGATCGCCGGGACTTCGCTGCGATCCTTGAAATGATTGATGATCGGGCGATCGCCGACAAACGACCAGAGAAACGCCACCGGGTCTTCCAGCGCCAGCCAGGCTGGGCATTGCGCCGGGCGGCATTGAGTTTGAGACGGTTGCGGATGATCCCCGGATCGAGCATCAATTCAGCGATTTCGGCGTCGCTCATCTGCGCCACACGCTGCACATCGAAGCCGTACAACACCTCGCGGTAGCGCTCGCGTTTGCGCAACACGGTGATCCACGACAGCCCGGCCTGGAACCCTTCGAGCAAAAGCAACTCGAACAAACCCTGCGCATCGCGTAGCGGCGTGCCCCACTCCTGATCGTGATAAGCCATGTACAGCGGATCTTCGGTACACCAAAAGCAGCGTGGCATAAGGCTCCAGGGGGTGGAGGTGCGACTGAATCGGGTATACTCCCGCTCTTTAAATCGCAGCCCAAGAAACAGGTGAATTTCGTGAGCCAGCCTACGCCAGCCGTGCGTACCTTCCAAGACTTGATCCTCGCGCTCCAGCAATACTGGGCCGAGCAAGGTTGTGTGGTACTTCAGCCCTACGATATGGAAGTAGGCGCCGGCACTTTCCACACCGCGACCTTCCTGCGCGCCATCGGCCCGGAAACCTGGAACGCCGCCTACGTGCAGCCAAGCCGCCGTCCGACTGACGGCCGCTACGGGGAAAACCCGAACCGTCTGCAGCACTACTATCAGTTCCAGGTGGTGCTGAAGCCGAACCCGGACAATTTCCAGGAACTGTACCTGGGCTCGCTCAAGCATGTCGGCCTGGACCCGCTGGTCCACGACATTCGCTTCGTCGAAGATAACTGGGAATCGCCGACCCTCGGCGCCTGGGGTCTGGGCTGGGAAGTCTGGCTCAACGGCATGGAAGTGACTCAGTTCACTTACTTCCAGCAGGCTGGCGGCATCGAGTGCTACCCGGTGACCGGCGAGATCACTTACGGTCTGGAACGTCTGGCCATGTACCTGCAGGGCGTGGATTCGGTCTACGACCTGGTCTGGGCTGACGGTCCGTTCGGCAAAGTGACCTACGGCGACGTGTTCCACCAGAACGAAGTGGAGCAGTCCACCTACAACTTCGAACACGCCAACGTCGACAAACTGTTCGAACTGTTCGACTTCTATGAAAGCGAAGCCAAGCGCCTGATCGAACTCGACCAGCCGCTGCCGTTGCCAAGCTACGAAATGGTCCTGAAGGCCTCGCACACCTTCAACCTGCTGGATGCGCGCCGGGCGATCTCGGTGACCGCGCGTCAGCAATACATTCTGCGCGTTCGCACCCTGGCGCGTTCCGTTGCGCAAGCCTACCTGCTGGCGCGCGCCAAGCTGGGCTTCCCGATGGCGACACCGGACCTGCGTGACGAAGTACTGGCCAAGCTGGAGGCTGCACAATGAGTGCTCAAGATTTTCTGGTTGAACTGGGCACCGAAGAACTGCCGCCAAAAGCCCTGAACACCCTGGCTGAAGCGTTCCTCGCCGGTATCGACAAGGGCCTGCAAGCTGCCGGCCTGAGCTATGAAAGCAAAACCGTCTACGCTGCGCCGCGTCGTCTGGCCGTACTGATCACGGCGCTGGCCACTCAGCAGCCGGATCGCAGCATCAACCTCGACGGCCCGCCACGTCAGGCCGCCTTCGACGCTGAAGGCAACCCGACTCAGGCCGCCCTGGGCTTTGCCAAGAAGTGCGGCGTCGAGCTGAGCGAAATCGACCAGAGCGGTCCGAAACTGCGCTACAGCCAGAACATCGCCGGCAAGCCGACCGCGAGCCTGCTGCCGACCATCGTCGAAGATTCGCTGAACGACCTGCCGATCCCGAAACGCATGCGTTGGGGTGCGCGCAAGGAAGAGTTCGTGCGTCCGACCCAATGGCTGGTGATGCTGCTCGGTGACCAGGTCATCGACTGCACCATCCTTGCGCAGAAAGCGGGCCGCGACTCCCGTGGTCACCGTTTCCACCATCCACAAAACGTGCGCATCGGCTCGCCGTCGAGCTACCTGGCCGACCTGCGTGCCGCTTATGTATTGGCCGACGCCAACGAGCGTCGCGAGATCATCAGCAAGCGCACCGAAGAACTGGCGACCCGTCAGGAAGGCACTGCAATCGTACCGCCGGCGCTGCTCGACGAAGTGACAGCGCTGGTTGAATGGCCGGTGCCGCTGGTGTGCTCGTTCGAGGAACGTTTCCTCGACGTGCCGCAAGAAGCACTGATCACCACCATGCAGGACAACCAGAAGTACTTCTGCCTGCTGGATGCCGAGGGCAAGTTGCTGCCGCGTTTCATCACCGTGGCGAACATCGAATCCAAAGACCCGCAGCAGATCATCGCCGGTAACGAGAAAGTGGTTCGCCCACGTCTGACCGACGCCGAGTTCTTCTTCAAGCAAGACAAGAAGCAGAAACTCGAAGAGTTCAACCTGCGCCTGCAGAACGTGGTGTTCCAGGAAAAACTCGGCAGCGTCTACGACAAGGCCGAGCGCGTTTCAAAACTCGCGGCGTACATTGCCGCGCGCATCGGCGGCAACGCTTCGTGGGCGGCCCGTGCCGGCTTGCTGTCGAAGTGCGACCTGGCCACCGAAATGGTCGGCGAGTTCCCGGAGATGCAAGGTGTCGCCGGTTWCKACTACTACGCGCTTCAATGACGGCGAGCCGGAAGATGTCGCGCTGGCGCTGAACGAGCAGTACATGCCACGCGGTGCCG
>NZ_JABULD010000764.1:0-791 GCF_014060985.1 Pseudomonas sp. MD195_PC81_125 | reverse complement strand
AGATCCACCATATCCGGGTTGAAAGTGATCTCCAGCACATCATCCCCATTCAGCGCATCGGCATCCGCCGCCGCGATCTCGATCTTCAACTGCGTTTTGCTCAGGGTGACCTTTACGCCGTCGAGCGTCGAAGGCTCGCCATCCAGGGTGATCTCCAGCTCGTCCTCGTCCGGATAGCGGCTCATCAGAAACATATCGCCCTTGTCGCTATGGCAGCAGAGCATGGCCATGTTGTCTTCTTCGTCGTCGCACGGGTTGACGATCAGTAGGGCGGTGGTCATTTGCATGGGGGAATTCCTGCCTCGGCGGGCGTGTTGGTCGCAATTGGGCGCGATTCTGCCAGCCTCGGGAATTTCTGCATGTGAGAGTGTCAGAGGATGTGTCGCGAACGCGACACAGGTCAATGGTCACTTCTGGCACAGATGTACCGTAAATACGGGCATTCAAGCCGCCGTTTTGCGCCATGACTGCTAGTGTTTACCGTTGCCAAAGCCTTGGTTTACGTGCCAATGACCGAATATGTCGCAGCACCGCAAGCAGACACATTGTCGCACCCATTAAGCTGCGCAACGGATGAGCACCCGTAAAGGCATTGTCGGCGGCCTCGACAGTCGTTTTTGCAGATGCCCATTCAATGGAAGGTGAATGTGACCTGAGTGTCTCGTCCAGCTTCACCCACCTGTCCCCCTGTTTCCTCTGCCCGAGATTCAGGAACAGGGCGACACAAGCCCCGCAAGGGGTGTTGCACGCGACGCTTTCCATCAATAACAAGCTTAAGCGGAGTACCACAG
>NZ_JABULD010000763.1:0-1954 GCF_014060985.1 Pseudomonas sp. MD195_PC81_125 | reverse complement strand
GACGACGGTCGTGAGTTTGTGAAGAACAAAGTTCGCTATAGTTTTGTAGGATTTTCATACGCTGAACCCATTGTCGACGAATTTCCTAAAGGCAGATTTTTGGTAGGAAAAACGGCCAAACATAAATTAACTAAAGTTGGTGATAAGGTTCCCGGTGACATAGTGGCCCACGATGCTGATGATTGGGTTCCAGTGATTACCGTGGTTGATACTGTGGATCAGTACATTTTTGTGCAGCATGATTGGCGGTTTGGCACGGATGAGCAGATCGCTAATGCCATTCAGGCAGGGCTTAAAGATCCCGTTCTAAATGAATTCAATTATTCAATATTTATTGAGCCTAAGACTGTTAGGGGGGAGTTTTGGAATGTGGTCAGATCTCATAGAAAGATTTTTGAAATCGAATTGGAGCTCATTTCTCCAAACATTTTAGAAACTAACATAAAAGCTCGTGATGCCCTCAAGGCGATGAAGGAACTTTTCGGTCAGGATGAGGTGAAAATCTCTCTGAGTAACGAATTTGGCGATTTAAAAGTTCCGGCTTCCCCGGTAGGGGATTACATAGACTATATTGAGGAAGGGGAAGGAAAATGGAGTGTCACGACTGAAGGCGATCACAACGGCAGGCAAGTACATAAAAGCACATCGGCCATTGTGAAAATTGATTTGAATGTTCCTTCTGACGATGTGGTAATGCAAGAGAATCAACTGGAACTTGAAACTGGACAGCCTGCGCCGGGTCGTTCTATTCACGATGCTCGGATGGTGGCTGATGTTTACTCTGCTATAGGTGATTTGTTGAGGCGTTAGAATGGTTCGTCTGCTGTTTGTTTTTATGACATCTTTCAGCCTCTGTTACCTGTCGTTGTGGGGGACAGCAGGATCGGTGAGCCCATTATTTAACAATGTAAACCCCGTTATTTTCGTTTTGGGCGCACTTTTTGGAGCTCTTTCCTTGGCATTTTTTAACTATGTCGAAGGCGTTATGAAGGATGTACTTAAGAAGTTGAAGCAGCGAAAGCCAACGGCTTATGTAATGGTTATTAATTCTTTGACTGATTTGAAAAGCGAAGTTATCGTAAATGTTGTTTTGGTTGTGGTTTTTCTGATGGTCGCATTTGTTGTTGGTGCCATAGGTGATATGGAGTTTTTGCAAAAGTTTGAACATGTAAAATATTGGATATGGGCAGCTTTGTCAGTTCGCGGTGCTTGTCTTTTTAGTGTTCTCGTAGTGATGTTTGTTCAGTTGGCGGGGTTCGTGACGGCAAATAAATTGCGAGCAGAGATTTCGATGTATGATGAGTAGTGTTTAGCGGTTTTTTACGGCTTAAAGTAAGTGAGTCTTATGTTGATCCTCGCCCATGTGAATAAAAAGGTGACGGATTAATTTGTTCTTAAGAATGGGTATGGGCGTCGATAAATTGACCCCATTTTCTAATACGTCGGGGGAACCGGAGGATATAGCTTTGGGGCCGTGCCCAGGCATTGGGCAACTGGTGGGATCGCTGATGCGTGCGGCTGGCTTTGCCATGTTTGACTCCCTGTCAACGAATGAACCGGTGCCGACTTTATCAGACTCGGCTGGACCCGTGTCTTGGTACAGCGCCTTCAATTTAAACAGTTGAGATTCAGCCTGTTTAAAGTGTTGTGGTCAGCACGGAACCGGCCCTACACCACCTTGCGCCTCCCCCTACACCTAAGACAGAATCCGCCGGCTTGTACGTCTAGACCGTGGGTTCTATCGTTCTCGGGTCACTGAAAACCAGTGACCGGGTTTGGTAGCCCGCGTGTTAGATGTACAGCGTCACCATCACCGATCGTATTTGCGATCGGGGTTTATGGTGGTCATGTACAGGGCGTCTTCGGGCGCGCCGGCTCCTAACACCCGGTCTACCAACCTGTTCATGGCCGCCACCCTTCGTTTGGTAGCGAAAGGGTGAAAGCCTTCACTAAA
>NZ_JABULD010000041.1:0-804 GCF_014060985.1 Pseudomonas sp. MD195_PC81_125 | reverse complement strand
TTTGATCTTCAACGTCAAAAGATCGCAGCCTTCGGCAGCTCCTACACGTTTGTGCGTTGGACGACTTGATAGGTTTCTTCAAACACGCGAATAAAAGGCCTAAATAATCAACGAAGCTGATGTTTACTATGGCAAACCCTGAGTGGTTACCACGGCTTTTTTGATTGATCCTGACGGCACTGAAACATGCCCACGGAGCACATCATGGCCAGTTCAATCATCACCTCAGCCAAGCGCGGCGCCTACCTGGCCATCGGTCTTTACCTGGCTCTGGTGCTGTTTGTAAGCATCGCCGCGCAAACCCAACACATCTTCGACGCACCGATCGAAGTCGCACACCCCGGCATCCAGTTCGAACACCGCGCAGACGTGCTGGTTGATCGTGCTGAACTCGCAGGAGTGAGCGGCGCATGAAAGGCTACAGACTCTGGGTCATCGCCGGTCTGGCATTGATGACCAATGGCGCGGCGTTACTCGGTTTTGGTCAAGGCTCGGTCGGTGCGCTGGCGCGGGCCATAGAGGCCAATCACAGCATTGCGCACAATATCGAACGGGCCAACTCCCAAGGGTTGCTGGCCGGCAATCCGCCGATCAAGGCTGAGGTCGATTTTCTCGGGCCGTTTGAAGTGGATTGCATGGCACTGGGCATGTGCAACGCACTGGCTTAGACAACCCGATCATTGTGGTGAGGGGATTTATCCCCGATGGGTCGCGAAGCGGCCCCAGACCCGGCAAACCGGATTATTTTGATACACCAAGGTGTCTGATTTCAGGGCAGCTTCGCCGCCCATCGGGGATAAATCC
>NZ_JABULD010000077.1:0-1095 GCF_014060985.1 Pseudomonas sp. MD195_PC81_125 | reverse complement strand
CTGCCGAAGGCTGCGATCTTTTGACTGTCAGAGCCCCCACAAAATCTCCGGCTACAGGTAAACTCCCGCGCACTTTCCCAAGGAGTTCACATGAGTTACTACCAGCCGGGCATTCTCGCCACCCCCGTTCCTGCACAAGCGCGTCACCTGTTTTTCGCCCTGGCGTCGGTTGAAGCACTGCCGCAGGCGATCGACAACCTGCTGAGCCTGGTGGACGGCAAGTCGGCGGTGGTCGGTTTCGGTGAATCCCTGACCAAGGCGCTGAACGTACAGATTGATGGACTGCGCAGCTTCCCGGCCATGACCGGCGTCGGCGTGGAAAACCCCTCTACCCAGCACGCGCTGTGGGTCTGGCTGCATGGTGACGACCGTGGCGAACTGCTCAACCGCTGCAACGCCGTCGAGGCCGCACTGGCCCCGGCGCTGCGCCTGGTCGACAGGCAGGAAGCCTTCCGCCACAAGGACGGCCATGACCTGACCGGCTACGAAGACGGCACCGAAAACCCGCACGACGAAGCCGCCATCGCTGCAGCCTTGTTGGGCGAGGGCGCAGAAGGTCTGGTCGGCGGCAGCTTCGCCGCGATCCAGCAGTGGCAGCACGACCTCAAGGGTTTTCATCAATTGTCCGGCGAAGACAAAGACAACATCATGGGCCGTCGCCTGAGCGACAACGAAGAGATCGACGATGCGCCAGTCTCTGCCCACGTCAAACGCACCGCCCAGGAAAGCTTCGCCCCCGAAGCCTTCGTCGTGCGCCGTTCGATGCCATGGATTGAAGGTGACCGGGCCGGTCTGATGTTCCTCGCCTTCGGGTTCTCGCTGGACGCCTTCGAGGCGCAACTGCGGCGCATGAGCGGTCTGGAAGACGGTATCGCTGATGGTCTGTACCGCATCAGCCGACCGATTACCGGCGGCTATTACTGGTGCCCGCCCATCAAGGACGGCCACCTCGATCTGCGCGCGCTGCACCTGGGCTGAGGTTGTGCAAGCACGGAGGGTTTGACCATGGACGTGGTGCGTTGGGGCATGATCGGCTGCGGCAGCGTCGCCGAGCGCAAGAGCGGGCCGGCCTTCTACAAGGCCCCGGGTTCAGCG
>NZ_JABULD010000286.1:0-1550 GCF_014060985.1 Pseudomonas sp. MD195_PC81_125 | reverse complement strand
TTTCACGCCCGTACTCAGGGTCTTGAAGCAGGTCTGCCGACTCCAGTGATCATCACTGTCTACAGCGACCGTAGCTTCACTTTCGAAACCAAATCCACCCCTGCTTCGGTTCTGCTGAAGAAGGCGGCCGGTCTGACCAGCGGTTCCGCTCGTCCGAACACCGTTAAGGTTGGCACTGTTACCCGTGCTCAGCTGGAAGAAATCGCGAAAACCAAAAACGCGGATCTGACTGCAGCTGATATGGATGCAGCCGTGCGTACTATCGCCGGTTCTGCTCGTAGCATGGGCCTTAACGTGGAGGGTGTGTAATGGCTAAGCTGACCAAGCGTCAAAAGGCTATCGCCGGCAAAATCGAAGCAGGCAAGGCCTACAACATTGTAGACGCTGCTGCTCTGCTGGCTGAGCTGTCGACTGTCAAGTTCAGCGAGTCGTTCGACGTTGCTGTAAACCTGGGTGTAGACCCGCGCAAATCCGACCAGGTTGTTCGTAGTGCTACTGTGCTGCCACACGGCACTGGCAAGACCGTTCGCGTTGCTGTGTTCACCCAGGGTCCAGCTGCTGAGGCCGCTCTGGCTGCCGGCGCTGACCGTGTA
Organism: Pseudomonas sp. MD195_PC81_125; assembly: GCF_014060985.1. Classification (NCBI taxonomy): domain Bacteria; kingdom Pseudomonadati; phylum Pseudomonadota; class Gammaproteobacteria; order Pseudomonadales; family Pseudomonadaceae; genus Pseudomonas; species Pseudomonas sp. MD195_PC81_125. The sequence continues at coordinate 957 of NZ_JABULD010000286.1, read as the reverse complement.
GGTATGGACGACCTGGCTGCTGAAATGAAAGGCGGCGACCTGAACTATGACGTAGTGATCGCATCCCCGGATGCCATGCGCGTTGTAGGTCAACTGGGTCAGATCCTCGGTCCACGTGGCCTGATGCCTAACCCGAAAGTCGGCACCGTAACTCCAGACGTAGCTACCGCGGTTAAAAACGCCAAGGCTGGTCAGGTTCGTTATCGCACCGACAAAAACGGCATCATCCACACTTCCGTTGGCAAGATCGGCTTCGATGCCGTCAAGCTGAAGGAAAACGTTGAAGCCCTGATCGCTGATCTGAAGCGTATCAAGCCAGCTTCTTCGAAAGGTATCTACGTCAAGCGCGTTACCCTGAGCACCACTATGGGCCCAGGTCTGGTTATCGATCAGAGCTCGCTGGACGCGTAAGACAAAGGTTGGCGCGTTTGATCGCGCCAATTGAAAGATTGGGGTCCCTGCCTGGCGGGGGCTATCCAAGACCGTAGGCGACGCAAGTCTTAAACCATAAGCCTACGCAGATGGTGCTCCCGGTTCCTTACCGAATCAGACACCAAAACGACATTCGGTTTCGACCGAGTGAAACGGTAACAAGCAGGAGTTAAACCCGTGGCAATTAATCTCGAAGACAAGAAGGCCATCGTCGCTGAAGTCAACGAGGCTGCCAAAGTCGCTCTGTCCGCTGTCGTGGTTGATGCCCGTGGCGTAACAGTAGGCGCAATGACCGGACTCCGTAAAGAGGCTCGTGAAGCTGGCGTTTACGTACGTGTTGTACGTAACACCCTGCTCAAGCGCGCTGTTGCTGACACTGAATACAGTGTCCTCAACGACGTGTTCACCGGCCCGACCCTGATTGCATTCTCGAACGAACATCCGGGCGCTGCTGCCCGTATCTTCAAAGAGTTTGCCAAGGGTCAGGACAAGTTCGAGATCAAGGCAGCTGCGTTCGAGGGCAAG
>NZ_JABULD010000270.1:0-1296 GCF_014060985.1 Pseudomonas sp. MD195_PC81_125 | reverse complement strand
AAGAACAAAAAGATCGCAGCCTGCGGCAGCTCCTACAGGAGAGCGATTTTACTGCGCGGACTTCTGTTTCAGCCGCTCAAGAATCGCATTGGCGCTGCCTTCGTTCGGCGTGATGCCGGCGTCGCGCAGTTTGCGCTCCAGGTCGTTGCCGGTCGAAGCGTCGGCCAGTTCGTCGGCGGCGCTCAGCTCGGCAGCGCGTTGCTGCTGCTTGGCCTGCAGACGGTTCAGGGTGCCGACGGCGGTTTCCAGTTTGCCGTTGGCGCCGCCGCTGGCGATGGACGCGCTGACCTGCGCCTTCTGCACGCTTTCACGGGCCTTGGCCATGTCCACTTGCTGGCGCAGGCTCTTGATCCGTGACTCGGCCTTGGTGATGTCCTTGCGCATGTTTTCGGCGTAGGTGCCGAATTCGTCGCTCTGGGCTTTCTCGGCGGTCAGGTCGTTGGTCAGGGTCGAAATCGCTTCGGCCACTTCCATGGCCAGGTCTTCGCGGCCGGCGTTCAGCGCGGCAACCGCCTTGGCTTCCAGGTCCTTGATCTTGGCGTCGTACTCGCTCACGCGGTCGGCGGCCAGCTTGTGCTTGGCCATGATGGTGACCAGCTCGCGGCGCGCGTTCGACAGCGCGGTGTCAGCGTCGCGGATCTCCTGATCGAGGATGCGCAGGGCCTGCTGGTCGACGATCGCTTCGCCGACTTCATTGGCGCCGCCGCGCAGAGCGGTGAACAACTTGCTCCAGATGGACTGAGTCATTGGATATTCCCTGTTGATTACTTGAAGAAGTGTTCGAAGGCTTCGCTCGCGCGCTGCACGTTGTCGACCAGGGTTTTCACCTCGGTCACGACGTTGGTCAGGCTCGAGTCGGCGCTGAGGGCGCCAAACATGTTGTAAACGGTCTGGCCGTTAGGCATCGACTCGATGCCGATCGACGACAGCGGGAACATTTCCCGGCTGCGCAGCACGGCGTCGTTGAAGGCGCGCACGTCAGTGATCGAATCGATGTCCACCAGCACGGTGTCGACGATGATCTGCTGACCGGCCACGGCGATGTGAATCGGCAGACCGCCGAATTCGTTCATTTCCAGCTTGATGCTGGGTTCGGAGCTCTGGATCAGAGACAGCGTGATCTCGTGCGAAGCCACCTCGTCCAGTGCCTTGAGGGCGTTGAAGAGGCTATCGATGTTCCAGTTGTTGCCTGCGCTCATGTAATTCTCCGACATGAATGAGCCAGCCAGAATCGGTTGGCGTAGCTGTTGCTCCATCTGCTTGAGCAAGCTTCGGTTTTCCGGAAGTACCCAAGTT
>NZ_JABULD010000652.1:0-1071 GCF_014060985.1 Pseudomonas sp. MD195_PC81_125 | reverse complement strand
ATTGAACCTGTGGGAGCTGGCTTGCCAGCGATGGGGCCCCTACAGACAGCACACATCTGACAGAACACAGCGAATCTGCTTACCCCACACTGGCCCCCATCCCACATGTCAGCTAGCATCGCCCTTTTGCCAGGACTGCCGACCATGAAGATTGTTTCCTTCAACATCAACGGACTGCGCGCCCGTCCGCATCAGCTGGCAGCGCTGATCGAAAAGCATCAGCCGGACGTGATCGGCCTGCAGGAAACCAAGGTCCACGACGACCAGTTCCCGCTGGAAGAAGTGCGTGCGCTGGGTTATCACGTTTATTTCCACGGCCAGAAAGGCCATTACGGCGTTGCCCTGCTTTCGCGCAGTGAGCCGATCGCGATTCACAAAGGCTTCGCCAGCGATGAAGAAGACGCCCAGCGCCGCTTTATCTGGGGCACTTTCGCCGACACCAATGGCGTGCCGGTAACCATCATGAACGGCTACTTCCCGCAGGGCGAAAGCCGCGACCACCCGACCAAATTCCCGGCCAAGCAACGCTTCTACAGTGACCTGCAAACCCTGTTGGAAAGCCAGTTCCACAACGAACAGCCGCTGGTGGTGATGGGCGATGTGAACATTTCCCCGGAGGACAGCGACATCGGCATCGGCCCGGACAACATGAAGCGCTGGCTGAAAACCGGCAAATGCAGCTTCCTGCCGGAAGAACGCGAGTGGATGGCCCGCCTGAAAAACTGGGGCCTGACTGACAGCTTCCGCCACCTCAACCCGGACGTGACCGACCGGTTCAGCTGGTTCGACTACCGCAGCCGCGGATTTGAGGATGAGCCCAAGCGTGGTCTGCGCATCGACGTGATTCTCGCCTCCCATGGCTTGCTGCCACGGGTCAAGGATGCGGGCGTGGACTACGAACTGCGCGGCATGGAGAAGCCGTCGGACCATGCGCCGATCTGGCTTGAGTTGAGCTGATTCACAACGCTTCTCCCTGTAGGAGTGAGCCTGTGGTGAGGGGATTTATCCCCGATGGGCTGCGAAGCAGCCCCAGTCGTCTCTAGTCGATCGAAATGAAGATCTTGGGTCGGC
>NZ_JABULD010000499.1:0-861 GCF_014060985.1 Pseudomonas sp. MD195_PC81_125 | reverse complement strand
GAAATGCGCACTCCTGTGGGAGCGAGCCTGCTCGCGAAAGAACGATAACGCGGTCTCAAGCCGGCGGATCAACCCGATCCAGCGCCCGATTCACCGCCAGCTCAGCGAGCATGATGATCTGCTGGATCGCCAGCGCCGTATTGCGCTGCGGACGGCTGAGCTGATCGGCGAAATCGCTGGCCATGGTGTTGGCCGAGGCCAGGGACTCACAGGCGTGCGCCAGCAGGCTTTGCGTGTCGATGCCCGGATGGACGAGGAACATCGAGCTGGGTGGACGCGGTTTTGTGGCTTCGGGGCTGAGGTAGAAATCGAGGGCGCGCTTGATGCTTCGCGGTTTTTTGCGAGGTCTTCGGCGTGGAGGGCTTCGGTGAGTGGCGTTGTGGGTTCGAGTGGTGGATCTGGGACTGGCTTAGTCATTGGATAACCCTATTTTTGCAAATGAACGCCAGCACTTGCCGTTTCTCACGCGGCGAAGTGGGTGGCAGCTATGTGCGGGGTGAGAAACCGGAAAAATAGGAAACCGGCCAGACCGAAGTCTGCCCGCACACAGCCGCCATGACGCATTTGCAGGCAAAAGATAAGCCGCCTGCAATTATGCGGACACATGGACTGAATCACTAATTTTTCCAGGCTCTCACACCCGATCGCTGAGTTTTCAGCGACAGCTCAAGGCTAGAGAGCCAGCGTCCGAGGGACAACCTGAAAACCTTGTGGGAAGGTTCTGGTTATCCCACACACCTTTAAACACAACCCCACTCCCTGTAGGAGCTGCCGAAGGCTCGGGCCGCGTTCGGACGATCTTTTGACTTTGACTCTCACAATTAAAAGCAAGATCAAAAGATCGCAGCCTTCGGCAGCTCC
>NZ_JABULD010000762.1:0-908 GCF_014060985.1 Pseudomonas sp. MD195_PC81_125 | reverse complement strand
TTGATGTTTTCTTCCAGTGCAGCGGATAAGCCCGGTTCGCTAATAGGCGGCACGGCTTGTTGCAGTTGTTTAATCTTGTTCGGGTCAATATCGACACATAAAACCCGATGTCCCACATCGGCAAGTGCGGCGGCTTGAATTAATCCGACATAGCCGGTGCCAAATACGCTCACGTCCATCTGCGCACCCTCGATAGAGCGAAAAGAAGAAGTTCGGAAGAAGACTGTAAAAGGGGTATAGCGCAGGGTTTGGAAAGCGTGTCAGCAAAATGACATGTTGCACCTGTATAACACTTGAGCGCTTTTTGGCGATTGGCCATCAAGTCATTGCTGCGATTGGATTTGTTGATTTTTTGCAGATTTGTTCAGATTCAAAATAAGCGATAAACGGTTGTAAGTCTTTAATTTAAAGGCTTCTAGCGTTTCGTGTGTGTCAGATTTGAGTCACCGGTTTTTTGACGCTTTGTGAAAAAAACAGTCAATTCTTGCGCTTTGATGGCCGGGTGCTAGTGTCAGGTTCTGACCGACAAACCTTTGACTCCCTGCCGTTTTGCGCGAGCGGTATCGCCATGTTCAGATATGCCAAAGAATTACTTTTATTTGTTTACTTGCTGCTTTACTCCGAATACTACATTGATCGGTTAAATGCTATCGGCGCAGGTTTTGCTGTACTTCTTTTTGGCGCGATGTTTTTGGCGCTTACTTTGGCGTTATATCTAACGGCGTATATTCGTCAAGCTCTCATTCGCCACTTGTTCGCAATAACACTGTTTGTCTCGGCAGTGTTTTTCGATGTTTATACCCGGGTCACCGCGGATTACCTGAGCTACAGCAGCTTTGTCTCGCTGGTTTACTCTGGCGGCTTCATTCAGGAAGCCGCTTACCAGTATCGCGACGCGATCATTCATG
>NZ_JABULD010000601.1:0-1022 GCF_014060985.1 Pseudomonas sp. MD195_PC81_125 | reverse complement strand
GTCGAACCTCTGTTCATCGACAATCCGCATAACCTTGTGGGAGCTGGCTTGCCAGCGATGCAGTCAAACGCGGTCTGTCAGTGAAACCGCTGCGATGCTATCGCTGGCAAGCCAGCTCCCACAGGTTATGGGGTGCATTCGCAGTTGTGGTCAGACCCGCACATTGCCCCGCGGCCCGGCAATCGCCAGATGATCAGGCCCAGCACCGGCAGGAGGATGATCAGCAGGACCCAGAGGATTTTCATCCCGGTCTCGGCACCGCTTTTCAGTACGTTGATAATGGCCCAGATGTCGAGGGCAAGAATGATCAGGCCAATCAGCCCGTTGAACGTGGAACCCATGGTGTCACTCCAGATTAGTGGCATGCACTTTTAGGATAGACGGTCGCGCGCAGGGTTCCCTTTCTATTGCGTTCAGACGTGAACGGCGACTTTCAGCGCTTCCAGCGACTGCGCCGCCGCGATGCCGACTTCGGCACACAGCTCCAGCACTCGTGGCACGTCGTTGCCGTAGACCAGCACCACTTGCAGCTCGTCATCGAGCAGCTGACTGAAGTTCATCAGCGTGTAACCGCCGTTTTCCTTGTTCAGGCTGCTCATCTGCACCTGAATGCGGTTGAGTGCGGTCAGTGCCTCGGTCTTGGCCAGTTGCTTGGGCTTGAGGTTGAATTCGACGCCCGGGCCAAACGAGGCGACGATCTGTGCGAACAGATCAACGTAGGTGTCGGCCTGGAACAGCACGGTGTCCGGCAGGCTGCCGACCACCACCCACTCACCCAGCGGAATCGGGAAGGTGTCGTCGTAGTTGATGTCCGGGTTGGCCGCGAGGAACGCATCGGCATCGGCGTAGGCCTGCGCCGCTTCGTCGGCCACGTTCAGGATCTCGTCCTCGCCCATGCAGCCGGAGCTGATTTTGCTGATGAGTTCGACGAGTGCGGCTTTCATGGGGGCGGATCCTGTGGAAGGTTGAATTTGAGGGCGCGGAGGATAGCGCACAAAGCAAAAGATCGCAGCCTGCGGGCA
>NZ_JABULD010000485.1:0-12637 GCF_014060985.1 Pseudomonas sp. MD195_PC81_125 | reverse complement strand
GGCGGCACATCCAACATAGCGGTATCTGACAGATTGCTATCGCTGGCAAGCCAGCTCCCACAGGGTTTTGCAGTGTTTCGAAGTTTTGTTTACAGGAGAAATTTATGCATCTGGTTCAATTCGAATTGATCAACGGCGAGCGCCGCGTCGGCGTGGTCGACAACGGGCTGATCCGCGAAGTGCAGGACGCCCGTAGCGTACGCGATCTCGCGCTGGCCGCCATCGAAGCCGGCGGCACTCTGGAGCAGCAAGTACAAACCCACGGCCTGGGCATCGGTCATGACTATGCGCAGTTGCTCAAAGACCGGCGCATCCTGCCGCCGCTGGATCATCCGGACCCGGCGCACCTGCTGGTCAGCGGCACCGGCCTCACGCACCTGGGCAGCGCCTCGGCGCGGGACAAGATGCACCAGCAGGCCGGCGACGAAGCGCAAATGACCGACACCATGCGCATCTTCAAATGGGGGCGTGGAGGGCGGAAAACCAGCGGCGGGGCAGGCGGGCGTGCAGCCGGAATGGTTCTACAAGGGCGACGGCAGCATCGTCGTGCGTCCGGGTGAGGCATTCCCGTTGCCGCCGTTTGCCGAGGATGCCGGCGAGGAACCGGAGATGGCCGGCCTTTACGTCATTGGCCACGACGGCAAACCCTATCGCCTCGGTTTCGCCGTGGGTAACGAGTTCTCCGATCACGTCATGGAGCGCAAGAATTACCTGTACCTGGCCCACTCGAAACTGCGCAGTTGCAGCTACGGCCCGGAACTGCGTACCGGTGAACTGCCGCAACATCTGGCTGGCAGCAGTCGCATCCTGCGTAACGGCGAAGTGCTGTGGCAGAACGAATTCCTCAGCGGCGAGGCCAACATGTGCCACAGCCTCGCCAACCTTGAATACCACCATTTCAAATACCGCCAGTTCCTGCGCCCGGGCGACGTGCACATTCACTTCTTCGGCACTGCGACCCTGTCGTTCGCCGATGGCGTTCGTACCCAACCGGGCGATCAGTTTGAAATCAGCCAGGCCGAATTCGGCGCACCGCTGGTCAACGGCATCGCGCCGGCAGCAGCGGCCTTTCAACCGGACAGCATCGGCACCCTTTAAGGAGCTCCCATGACGCAGATTCTTGGACACAACTTCATTGGCGGACAGCGCAGCGCAGCGGGCGACGTGACACTGCACAGCGTCGACGCAACCACCGGCGAACAGCTGCCGTACGCATTCATTCAAGCGACTGAAGCCGAAGTCGATGCCGCCGCCAAAGCCGCCGCCGCAGCGTACCCGGCCTATCGCAGCCTCAGCGCCGAACGCCGCGCGCAATTTCTCGACGCGATTGCCGACGAACTGGATGCGCTGGATGATGATTTCGTAGCGTTGGTCTGCCGTGAAACCGCGCTGCCTGCCGCACGCATTCAGGGCGAGCGCGGGCGCACCAGCGGGCAGATGCGCCTGTTTGCCAAAGTCCTGCGGCGCGGTGATTTCTACGGCGCGCGAATCGATCTGCCGCTGCCGGAACGCCAGCCTTTACCGCGTCCGGATCTGCGTCAGTACCGCATCGGCCTCGGCCCGGTGGCAGTGTTCGGTGCGAGCAACTTTCCGCTGGCTTTTTCTACAGCGGGCGGCGATACCGCTGCCGCGCTGGCCGCCGGTTGCCCGGTGGTGTTCAAGGCGCATTCAGGTCATATGGCAACCGCTGAATGTGTGGCCGAGGCACTGATTCGCGCGGCGGAAAAAACCGCGATGCCAGCAGGCGTGTTCAACATGATTTACGGCGCTGGCGTTGGCGAATGGCTGGTCAAGCATCCGGCGATTCAGGCGGTTGGTTTCACCGGTTCGCTGAAGGGCGGCCGCGCACTGTGCGACATGGCCGCGGCACGGCCGCAACCGATCCCGGTGTTCGCCGAAATGTCGAGCATCAACCCGGTGATCGTTCTGCCTCAAGCCTTGGCTGAGCGCTCGCAGGCCATCGCCCGCGACCTGACCGCCTCCGTGGTGCAAGGCTGCGGTCAGTTCTGTACCAACCCGGGTTTGGTCATTGGTATTCGCTCGCCGCAGTTCAGCGCCTTCGTCCAGCAAGTCGCCGGGCTGATTGGCGACCAACCGGCGCAAACCATGCTCAACGCCGGCACCCTCGGCAGCTACGGCAAGGGTCTGCAAAAGTTGCTGGCGCATTCCGGCATCGAGCATCTGGCGGGTAATCCGCAACAGGGCAATCAGGCGCAGCCACAACTGTTCAAGGCCGATGTCAGCCTGTTGATCAACGGCGATGAAGTGCTGCAGGAAGAAGTGTTCGGCCCGACCACGGTGATCGTCGAAGTGGCGGACAAGGCCGAACTCAGCGCGGCGCTGTCGGGCCTGCACGGGCAACTGACGGCGACGATGATCGGCGAGCAGGCCGACTTCGAACACTTCCCGGAACTGACGCCGCTGCTCGAACAGAAAGTCGGACGGATTCTGCTCAATGGTTATCCAACGGGTGTGGAGGTGTGTGATTCGATGGTGCATGGCGGGCCGTATCCGGCGACTTCCGATGCGCGCGGTACCTCGGTGGGGACGCTGGCAATCGATCGGTTCCTGCGCCCGGTATGCTTTCAGAACTACCCGGATTTCTTGCTGCCCGAACCACTGAAAAACGCCAACCCGTTGCGCATTCAACGGCTGGTAGACGGCAAGCCCTCGCGCGACGCCCTCTGACCCATCACTCTGTAGGAGCTGCCGAAAGGCTGCGATCTTTTTGCTTCTAAAAACTACATTCCCTTGCGCCGTTCCGCCCGAGCCATGCGCTGAACTTCCTGCCGCACCTCTTCCAGCACCTCTTGCACATACAAAATGTGCCGACTGGAAACCTCCCGCGCCTGCTCCGCACGCCCTTCGATAATCGCCAGATACAGCTCCCGGTGCTGAGAGATCAGCATGTCGCGGGTTTCCGTGCGTTGTTTGTACATACCGCCGATGTTGGTCACCACGTTGCGCTTGAGCAAATCGAAAAGCCCGCGAATGGTGTGCAGCAGCACCGCGTTGTGGCTGGCTTCGGCTATCGCCAGGTGAAACTTCGCGTCCGCCGCGCCCTCTTCCACCCGGCTCACTTCGTCATGCCGGGTGTAGCAATCCTGCAGCTCGTTGAACGCTGCGGTCAGGCGCTCACGATCCACATCCGTAGCGCGCAATGCTGCGTAATAGGCACACGATGCCTCCAGAGTATGCCGAAACTCCAGCAAGTCGCGCTGCGCTTCGGGGTTGCTCTCCAGCAGCAATAGCAGGGGATCGCTGAAGGTCGATCCGAGGGTTTCCACCACGTAATTGCCGCCGCCCTGGCGACTGACCAGCAAGCCCTTGGCCGCCAGTTTCTGAATCGCTTCGCGCAATGACGGACGCGACACGCCGAACTGCTCGGCCAAGGTGCGCTCAGCCGGAAGCCGCTCGCCGGACTTCAGCGTGCCCTCGAGGATCATCCCCTCGAGGCGCTCGACAATATCGTCAGACAAACGGCGCTGACGAATCTGATCAAACCCCATAACTCATTTCTCCACGATCCCGACCGCTCGCCGGGCTCTCTATTCTGGCCTATCGGCGCCCCGCCGACACCTGTCAGAGCACATTTGCCCGAGCGGATCAGATGCCTTCTGCACCGCTTATTCGACAAAAGTTTCAGGGCGACAAATTGACACACCGACATCAAGGCTTTTACCCTAGCCAACAGCGATTGTAAATTGGTATTACCAATTAACCAAAAACGCTGACAGTGCCTGACCAACAACAATTAGGGGCCACCCCATATGCAAACCTGGCAACAGCTCTATACCCCGCTCGGCAGTCTCGGCGTCTCCGCACTCGCGGCCGTCATTCCCATCGTTTTCTTCTTCCTGGCTCTGGCGGTGTTCCGCCTCAAGGGTCATGTGGCCGGCAGCATCACGCTCGCCCTGTCGATTGCCGTGGCGATTTTCGCCTTCCACATGCCGGTCGACATGGCTTTCGCCGCTGCCGGATACGGCTTTGCCTATGGTCTGTGGCCGATTGCCTGGATCATCGTTGCGGCGGTGTTCCTCTACAAACTGACGGTCAAGAGTGGTCAGTTCGAGGTCATTCGCAGTTCGGTGCTGTCGATCACTGACGACCAGCGCCTGCAGGTGTTGCTGATCGGCTTCTGCTTCGGTGCGTTCCTCGAAGGTGCCGCCGGTTTCGGCGCGCCAGTGGCCATTACCGCCGCGCTGCTGGTCGGTCTCGGGTTCAACCCGCTGTACGCCGCCGGCCTGTGCCTGATTGCCAACACCGCGCCGGTGGCGTTCGGCGCACTGGGGATTCCGATCATCGTGGCCGGTCAGGTGACTGGCATCGACGCGTTCAAGATCGGCGCCATGACCGGTCGCCAACTGCCGCTGCTCTCGCTGTTCGTGCCGTTCTGGCTGGTGTTCATGATGGACGGCCTGCGCGGCGTGCGTGAGACTTGGCCGGCAGCGCTGGTTGCAGGCCTGAGCTTCGCCGTGACTCAGTACTTCACTTCGAACTTCATCGGCCCGGAGCTGCCAGACATCACCTCGGCCCTGGCCAGCCTGATTTCCCTGACCCTGTTCCTCAAAGTCTGGCAACCAAAACGCGCCGCCGGTCAGCACATCGCCGGCGCCGTGTCGGCCTCGGTGGTAACCGCCAGCGCTGGCGGTTTCGGCCAGAAGCGCAGCACCGTGGCGTCGCCCTACAGCCTCTGGGAAATTTTCATCGCCTGGTCGCCGTTCCTGATTCTTACCGTGCTGGTAACCATCTGGACGCTGAAACCCTTCAAAGCCATGTTCGCCGCTGGCGGTTCGATGTACGCCTGGGTATTCAACTTCGCCATCCCGCACCTGGATCAACTGGTGATCAAGACCGCGCCGATCGTGGCCACACCGACTGCGATTCCGGCGGTGTTCAAACTCGACCCGATTTCCGCGACCGGCACAGCGATCTTCTTCTCGGCATTGATCTCGATGCTGGTGCTGAAGATCAACTTCAAAACTGGTCTGACCACTTTGAGAGAGACCTTCTACGAACTGCGCTGGCCTATTCTGTCGATCGGCATGGTGCTGGCCTTCGCCTTCGTCACCAACTACTCGGGGATGTCTTCGACCATGGCGCTGGTCCTGGCCGCGACCGGCGCAGCCTTCCCGTTCTTCTCGCCGTTCCTCGGCTGGCTGGGCGTGTTCCTCACCGGTTCCGATACTTCGTCCAACGCGCTGTTCAGTTCGCTGCAGGCGACCACCGCACACCAGATCGGCGTCAACGACACCTTGCTGGTAGCTGCCAATACCAGTGGCGGTGTGACCGGCAAGATGATCTCGCCACAATCGATCGCCGTGGCCTGCGCCGCGACCGGCCTGGTCGGCAAGGAATCGGATCTGTTCCGCTTCACCCTCAAGCACAGCCTATTCTTTGCCACGATCGTCGGCCTGATCACGCTGGCCCAGGCCTACTGGTTCACCGGCATGCTGGTGCACTGATCCTATAAACAAAACGGAAATAACCGACGCCGGTTCGTGATTCCGGCGTCAGCAACTCACCACCCGGTCTGTAAGGCTGCTGAAAGCAAGGCGCTTTATATTCAGCAGCCGCCACAGACGGATAACCGGGCCCACCCGGAGACACGCCTGATGAGCGAGCTTTTTTACAACGCTGTGCCCAACGCCACGCGCGTCGCACCGCCACTGCCCGAACCTCGGCAGTACCCCAGCGAGAAACCGTCGCGGGTCTACCTGTTCGGCACGTGCGTGGTCGACCTGTTCTACCCCGAAGCCGGGATGGACGCGATCCATTTGCTGGAGCGCGAAGGCATCCGCGTCGAGTACCCGCAAGGGCAGAGCTGCTGCGGGCAACCGGCCTATACCTCGGGTTACACCGAGCAGGCGCGGACGGTCGCGCGCGCTCAGCTGGCGTTGTTTGCCGGGGATTATCCGGTGGTGGTGCCGTCGGGTTCCTGCGCGGGGATGCTGCGTGAGCATTACGCCGACTTGTTCAAGGACGAGCCGGCAACGCTGAAACAGGTACAGGCCCTCGCGGCCCGCACCTATGAACTGGCCGAGTTCCTGCTGTTCGTCTGCAAGGTGCAGCTCAAGGACAGCGGCGAACCGGTCAAAGTGGCGCTGCACACCTCGTGTTCGGCACGTCGCGAAATGAACACCCACCTGCACGGCCGCGAGCTGTTGGCGCAGTTGAGCAACGTGGAACGGGTCAACCACGATCACGAAAGCGAATGCTGTGGCTTCGGTGGGACATTCAGCGTCCGTATGCCAGACATTTCCGGCGCGATGGTGGCTGACAAGACCAAAGCGTTGAAGGATTCCGGCGCACACAAAGTGTTGAGCGCCGACTGTGGCTGTTTGATGAACATCAACGGCGCATTGGAGAAACAAAAAGAAGCGCTGCGCGGGCAACATCTCGCCAGCTTTCTGTGGCAACGAACCGGAGGTGCGCAATGAGCACCTCGACGATTATTCCTACGGTTGCCGTAGAAGAAGACTTCCGCACCCGGGCGCACAACGCCTTGGGTGATCAGCAGTTACGGAACAACTTCCGTACTGCCATGGATTCACTGATGACCAAGCGGGCAGCGGCGTTCAGCGATGCCCACGAAAGAGAACACTTGCGTGCCCTGGGCAACTCGATCAGGGCGCGTGCGCTCTCCAAGTTGCCCGACCTGCTCGAGCAACTGGAACAGAACCTGACCCGCAACGGTGTGACAGTGCACTGGGCGGAAACGGTGGACGAAGCCAATGGCATCGTCCTTTCGATCATCCGCGCTCACGAGGCGCGGCAAGTGATCAAGGGCAAATCGATGGTCAGCGAAGAGATGGAGATGAACCATTTCCTCGAGGCTCAAGGTGTTGAATGCCTGGAGTCCGACATGGGGGAATACATCGTCCAGCTCGACCACGAGAAGCCTTCACACATCATTATGCCGGCGATCCACAAGAATGCCGGTCAGGTCGCGTCCTTGTTCCACGACAAACTTGGCGTGGAGTACACCAAGGACGTTGACCAACTCATTCAGATCGGTCGCAGAGTCCTGCGGCAGAAATTCTTCGAAGCGGACATCGGCGTTTCCGGCGTCAACTTCGCCGTGGCCGAAACCGGCACCCTGCTGCTGGTGGAAAACGAAGGCAACGGGCGCATGACCACCACCGTACCGCCGGTGCACATCGCCGTCACCGGCATCGAAAAGGTCGTGGAAAACCTGCGCGACGTGGTGCCGCTGTTGTCGCTGCTGACCCGCTCGGCGCTGGGCATTCCGATCACTACTTACGTCAACATGATCTCCGGCCCGCGCAAGGAACATGAACTCGACGGCCCGCAGGAAGTGCATCTGGTCCTGCTCGACAACGGTCGCAGCCAGGCCTTCGCCGACAGCGAACTGCGCCAGACCCTGAACTGCATCCGCTGTGGCGCGTGCATGAACCATTGCCCGGTCTACACCCGCGTCGGTGGTCACACTTACGGCGAGGTTTATCCGGGACCGATCGGCAAAATCATCACCCCGCACATGGTCGGTCTGGCGAAAGTCCCGGATCACCCGAGCGCCTCGTCGCTGTGCGGTGCCTGCGGTGAAGTGTGCCCGGTGAAAATTCCTATTCCCGCACTGCTGCGCCGCCTACGCGAAGAGAACGTCAAAGCCCCGGACAGTCCGCATCAAGTGATGCGCGGCCAGGGCAGCAAGTATTCGCGCAAGGAACGCTTCATCTGGAATGCCTGGGCGAAACTCAACAGCTCGCCGACGCTGTATCGGTTGTTTGGGTTCTTCGCCACGCGCCTGCGCGCCCTGACCCCGAGCAATGTCGGGCCATGGACGCAAAACCACAGCGCACCGAAACCCGCCGCCCGCTCACTGCACGACATGGCCCGCGAGCATCTGGCCAAACAGGGAGACCGCTGATGAGCGCCAAGCAAAATATCCTCGCCAAATTACGGAAAAGTCTGACCGGCGCCACACCGATTGCCGACGACTTCGACGTCGATCTGGTGACCCAGCCTTACACCTACAGCGCCGAGCAACGCATCCCGCAACTGCGCAAACTGATGGAAGCGGTACACACCGAAATCCATCTGACCACCGGCGCAGACTGGCCGGCGCTGCTCGCGCAATTGCTGCGTGACCGTCAACTGCCAAGCCTGCTGATCGCACCGACGACGCCTCACGGTCAGCGCATCTCACAACACTGGGCGAACAACCCTGATCTGCCGACGCTGAAGTCCTACAACCGCCCGATGGAGGAGTGGAAAGCCGAGCTGTTCAACGACACCCCGGCCAGCCTCACCGGCACCCTCGGCGCCATCGCCGCCACCGGCAGCCTGATTCTCTGGCCCACTCTTGAAGAGCCGCGATTGATGAGCCTGGTGCCGCCGGTGCATTTCGCCCTGCTCAAGGCCAGCGAAATTCGCGACAACTTCTATCAGGTGCAGCAGGAGTTCGAGTGGGCCCAAGGCATGCCGACCAATGCGCTGCTGGTGTCCGGTCCGTCGAAAACCGCCGACATCGAACAAGTGCTGGCCTACGGCGCCCACGGCCCGAAAGATCTGGTGGTACTGATCCTGGAGGACCAATGACGCTTCCGGTGAATTTCCTGCGTGATGCACAGCAACTGATTCCTGCGGATCGCCGTTTCGACGATCCGCTGTCGACCTTGGCCTTCGGCACCGACGCCAGTTTTTATCGGCTGATTCCCAAACTGGTGATCCGCGTCGAGTCCGAAGACGAAGTGGTCGCGCTGCTGAAACTGGCCCAGCGCGATCAAGTCCCGGTGACCTTCCGCGCCGCCGGCACCAGTTTGTCCGGGCAAGCGATCAGCGATTCGGTGCTGATTGTGCTGGGGGATAACTGGAACGCTCGTGAGATTCGCGATCAGGGCCTGCAAATCCGCCTGCAGCCGGGCGTGATTGGCGCGCAGGCCAACGCGTGGCTGGCCCCGTTCGGGCGCAAGATCGGCCCGGATCCGGCGTCGATCAACGCCTGTAAAATCGGCGGTATCGTCGCCAACAACGCCAGCGGCATGTGCTGCGGCACCGCGCAAAATACCTATCACACACTCGCCGGAATTCGTCTGGTACTGGCCGACGGCAGCCGTCTCGACACCGAAAACGCCGCCAGCGTCGCCGCTTTCCGCGTCAGCCACAGCGATCTGCTGGAGCGCTTGGCGACGTTGGGCCGCGAGACCCGCGCCAATGCCGAACTGGCGGCGAGAATTCGCCACAAATACCGTCTGAAAAATACCACCGGCCTGTCACTCAACGCCTTGGTGGATTTCGACGAGCCTGTGGATATCTTGAGCCACCTGCTGGTCGGCTCCGAAGGCACGCTCGGTTTCATCAGTGCGGTGACCTACGACACGGTGATCGACCACCCGAACAAGGCCTCGGCACTGATTGTGTTCCCGGATGTGGAAACCTGCTGCAACGCGGTCACCGTGCTGAAAAGCCAACCAGTGTCGGCGGTGGAACTGCTGGACCGACGCAGTCTGCGTTCGGTGCAGGACAAACCGGGCATGCCGGATTTCGTACAACACCTGTCGAACAATGCCTGCGCGCTGCTGATCGAATCCCGCGCCGCCTCTTCCACATTGCTGCAGGAACAACTGGCGCAGATCATGGCTTCGCTGACCCGTTTCCCGGTGGAAAAACAGGTCGACTTCACTGAAGACCCGGCCGAGAACGCCAAACTCTGGGCGATCCGCAAGGACACCTTTCCCGCCGTCGGTGCCGTGCGTAAAACCGGCACCACGGTGATCATCGAAGACGTAACCTTCCCGGTCGAGCAACTGGCGATCGGCGTCAACCGCCTGATCGAGCTGTTCGACAAACATGCCTACGACGAAGCGATCCTTTTCGGACACGCGCTGGAGGGAAATCTGCACTTCGTCTTCACCCAAGGCTTCAACAGTCCGGAAGAAGTCGCACGCTATCAAGCGTTCATGGACGACGTCGCGCAACTGGTGGCGGTGGAGTTCGGCGGTTCGCTGAAGGCTGAACACGGCACCGGGCGCAATATGGCGCCGTTCGTTGAGCTGGAATGGGGCAGCGATGCCTATCAGTTGATGTGGCAGCTCAAACGCCTGCTCGACCCCAACGGCATCCTCAACCCGGACGTGGTGCTCAGCGAAGATCCGCAGATCCACCTCAAACACCTCAAGCCGCTGCCGGCGGCTGACGAGATTGTTGATAAATGCATCGAGTGCGGCTTCTGCGAACCGGTCTGCCCGTCGAAAGGCCTTACCCTCAGCCCGCGCCAGCGCATCGTGATCTGGCGTGACATTCAGGCGAAGAAGCGCGCCGGCGTTGACACCACCGAGCTGGAACAAGCCTACGAGTACCAAGGCATTGAAACCTGCGCCGCGACTGGCTTGTGCGCTCAGCGTTGCCCTGTGGGCATCAATACCGGCGAGCTGGTGAAAAAGCTTCGTGGCCGCCACGCGACGCATCAGAAAACCGCTGACTGGATCGAAGGAAATTTCGCCAAGACTCTGCAAGGCGCACGTTTCACCCTGCATGTGGCCAACGGCGCACGGATGCTGCTTGGCGCACCGCGTCTGGCGAAGCTGTCGGCGAGCCTGACGCGTCTGTCCAAAGGCCAGGTGCCGCTGTGGACCAACGCGATGCCGCAGCCGGAAAAAGCCATTCGCTTCAACCCGAGTGTGTCGGATGAGCGCCCGCGGGTGGTGTATCTGGCGGCGTGCGTATCGCGGGTGATGGGTCCGGCGGCGGGTGACAAAGAGCAAATGTCGCTGTACGACAAAACCCGTGGCCTACTGGAAAAGGCCGGTTACCAAGTGGTGATCCCGGACAATCAGGACAACCTCTGCTGCGGTCAGCCGTTTGCCTCCAAGGGCTACGCCGAGCAGGCCGAACACAAACGCCAAGAACTGATCAGCGCCCTCCTCCATGCCAGTCGTGGCGGGCTCGATCCGATCTATTGCGACACCAGCCCCTGCACCTTGCGCCTGGTGCAGGACGTGGGAAATGTTCGCCTGGATCTGTACGACCCGGTGCGCTTCATCCGTACGCATCTTCTCGATCGCTTGGACTTCACACCGCAGGACGCACCGATTGCGGTTCACGTGACCTGCAGCACCCAGCATCTGGGCGAGAGCCAGGCGCTGATCGATCTGGCGCGCAAATGCAGCAAGACCGTGGTTATCCCCGAAGGCATTCACTGCTGCGGGTTTGCCGGTGACAAGGGCTTCACCACGCCGGAGCTGAACAGTCATTCGCTGCGCACCCTCAAGGATGCAGTGCAGCATTGCAGCGAGGGGATTTCCACCAGCCGCACCTGTGAGATCGGCCTGACGCAACACGGCGGCATCGACTATCACGGACTGGTCTATCTGGTGGATCGAGTGACCCGGGCCAAGGCCTGCTGAAGAAAAATAGAACCCTTGCGTGCGACCGTAGTCCACAGAACAGGCCCCGGAAAACGGGGCTTTTCCTCCCATCGGTTGCCCGTCCTGACGGCCAGCGCAGTCTGGATCCCTCAGTTCAAGGAGATACACATGAAACGTTCTGTACTGTTAGGTCTGTTCGTTACTGCCTCGATGATGGCCTCCACCTCGTTCGCCGCCGACAAACCCGCCGACCTGTGCGATGCCAATATCCAGACCATCAACAACGCCAAGGGGCAGCTGTCAGCGAACCCGGAACTCAGTCAGCGTGCCGAAGCCAGTGTGAGCAAGGCACAGGCGCTGAAAGCCCAGGGCAAGATTGATGACTGCGTAGCGGAAACCTCGCAAACCATCATAGAACTGCGTAAATCCACCGGCACCAACAACTGATTCAAGGCCTCGGCCAACCTTCGGGTTGGCCTTGCCGGCCGTTTGGCGTACACTGCACAGGCTTGTTGCCTCACCTGATGTACGAGGCAATGAGTTCGGGGCCGATTAGGATTCGACGCCGGTGACGAAACTTTAGGTGCATGCCGACTTGGTAACAGAAGTCGTAAATCCACTGTTGCAACTTCTTATAGTTGCCAATGACGACCAATACGGTGCTGCTCTCGCTGCTTAATTGCAGCTGACATGCACTCCTGGTGCCTTCGGGCCCAGCAATCATCAGGGGATGTCTGTAAACCCGAAATGATTGTCATATAGAACAGAATCGCCGTGCAGTACGTTGTGGACGAAGCGGCTAAAACTTACACAACTCGCCCAAAGCACCCTGCCCGTCGGGTCGCTGAGGGTTAACTTAATAGACACGGCTACGCATGTAGTACCGACAGCGGAGCACTGGCGGACGGGGGTTCAAATCCCCCCGGCTCCACCAAACTTAAACGAAAAAAGACGTCCATGGACGTCTTTTTTTGTGCCTGCGATTCGGTCGCTGATTTTGGAAATTTCAAATCAGCACCCGTTTTTTTTCGGCCAACGATGTTTTTTTACGCAGGCATGTAAAAATAGCTCAACGGCACCAATCGTTTAGTCTCAGGATCGGTAGCCGGGTAATGGGCCATCAATGTGCGAGCCAGTTCATCTAACGTCCACATTGTCAGATGGACATGGGCCCTCTCTCCCTCATAAAGCGCCTCCTTGGTGAACCCTCCAGTGCTGACATACAGCCCGCGATCATCCTTGTGCCTACCGCCCAAGAAGCTACGAATCTCACTACTCCCCATCCGGGCATTTCGATGTTTAACCTC
>NZ_JABULD010000761.1:0-622 GCF_014060985.1 Pseudomonas sp. MD195_PC81_125 | reverse complement strand
AGTTCAACCTGCAGCGAAGCCAGGTTCGCCAGTTGATTGGCCCGGCTGCTGGCCTTGGGAATCGCCGCGACGTTGGGCTGATCGAGCAGCCATTTCAATGCGATCTGAGTCGGCAGCACACGGTGTTTTTCGCGATCTGCTGAATCTGCGCGATGTCCGAGACCTTGTTGCGCGCCAATGGCGTGTAGGCCCGTCAGTCCTAGATCGTGTTGGCGGGCATAGTCGAGCAAGGCGTTTTGTCCGAGCAAGACGTGGTACTCGACCTGGATCGCTGACAGAGGGATGGCGTATTCCTCGACGACTTTACGCAGCAGCGGCAGCGGAAAATTCGCCACGCCGATGTGGCGAGCCAGACCTTGCTCCTTGAAGGATGCGAGGGTTTCAAGCGTGCGCGGCAAGTCCCAGTCAGTGCTCGGCCAGTGGATCATGAACAGGTCGACATACTCGCTGCGCAAAGCCTTGAGGCTTCGTTCCATCGAGTGGCGCATGGCGTCGGGTTGCAACTGGTCCCACCAGACCTTGGTGGTGACATGAATCTGCTCGCGGGGTGTCGGCGTGTTCGCCAATGCTTGTCCGATTGCGTCTTCGTTGTTGTAGGCCGCTGCCGTGTCGATATGCCGAT
>NZ_JABULD010000310.1:0-717 GCF_014060985.1 Pseudomonas sp. MD195_PC81_125 | reverse complement strand
CTCCCACAGGGATTTGTGTCGTACACAATTTTTGAGTTCCACCCGAAACCCGTGGGAGCTGGCTTGCCAGCGATGAGGCCATAACAGGCAACACAACAATCAGCATCTGTACCCGAGCACTTAACGCGCTGCCTGCCTGGCAACGCGGTTCCATAAAAACAACAGCGAGGTGAAAGCATGTCTGGCAATCGTGGTGTGGTGTATCTCGGCGCTGGCAAGGTCGAAGTACAGAAAATCGACTATCCGAAAATGCAGGACCCGCGCGGCAGGAAGATCGAACACGGGGTGATCCTGCGTGTGGTGTCCACCAACATTTGTGGCTCCGACCAGCACATGGTGCGCGGCCGGACCACGGCGCAGACCGGTCTGGTGCTGGGCCATGAAATCACTGGCGAAGTGATCGAGAAGGGTTCCGACGTCGAGAACCTGAAAATCGGCGACCTGGTCTCCGTACCGTTCAACGTGGCTTGCGGGCGCTGCCGTTCCTGCAAGGAGCAACACACTGGCGTCTGCCTGACCGTCAACCCGGCCCGCGCCGGCGGTGCTTACGGTTATGTCGACATGGGCGACTGGACCGGCGGTCAGGCTGAATACGTGCTGGTGCCGTACGCCGACTTCAACCTGCTGAAACTGCCGGATCGCGACAAGGCCATGGAGAAAATCCGCGACCTGACCTGCCTCTCCGACATTCTGCCGACCGGCTATCACGGTGCGGTA
>NZ_JABULD010000177.1:0-1415 GCF_014060985.1 Pseudomonas sp. MD195_PC81_125 | reverse complement strand
ATCTTTTGTTCTTGTTTTCAAAATCAAAGTCAAAAGATTCGCAGCCTGCGGCAGCTCCTACAGGGGGATGTCGGTCTTTTGGCCGAAATTCAGAAGTCCTTGGCCGACGCCTCTGCCGATCCTTCCTAGACTTTGCCCATTCCTTTCACGCGGCGGAGTTTTCCATGAACTACCTGATTTCGCTGGCCATCGGTCTGGGCGTCGGCCTGCTCTATGGCGCGCTGGATTTCCGTTCCCCGGCGCCACCGGCCATCGCGCTGGTGGGGCTGTTGGGCATGCTCGCGGGTGAGCAGCTGTGGCCGCTGGGCCGGCAAATGGTCGCCGGTTGGTTGTCCTGAATGTCTTTTTTTCCCTTTGGTGGATGTCCTCATGAAAGCACTGCAATTCGATAAAACCGGCGATCTGTCCTCCCTGCGTTTCGTCGACGTACCGACCCCGGTGCCCGGCGCTGATGACGTGCTGGTCGAGATCAAGGCCGCCGGCCTGAACCCCAGCGATGTGAAGAACGTGCTCGGGCGGTTTCCCTACACCACATTGCCGAGGATTCCCGGGCGCGATTTTGCCGGTGTCGTGGTCGAAGGCCCGCAGGCGTTGCTCGGTCAGGAAGTCTGGGGCACCGGGCGCGAACTGGGCTTTTTTGCCGATGGTTCGCACGCGCAATTCGTCAAATTGCCGGCCAACGGCGTGGCGCATAAACCGTCGCACTTGAGCTTCGCTCAGGCAGCCAGCCTCGGCGTGCCTTACACCACCGCTTGGGATGCACTGGAGCGCAGCCTGGTGAGCGCTGAAACCCGTTTGCTGGTGATCGGCGGTGGTGCGGTGGCGACCGCGGCGTTGGCATTGGCCAAGGTGCGCGGCGCGCAGATCCTCGCGGCTGCGCGGCGGCCGGAGCAGGTCAAGGCGTTGCAGGCACAGGGCTATGCGACGATTCAGCTGGATAAGCCCGAAGACCTCGGCGCGCAGGTCAACGCGGTGTACAGCGGCGGCGCTGACGTGGTCTTCGATACCACCGGTTTCTGGCTGCCGGCCTCGGTGGCGGCACTGGCAGCGTTCGGCCGCATCGCGATCATCGCCGCGCCGGTCGACGGCCATGTGCAATTGCCAGCGCTGGCGTTGTACCGCAAGGGCGGTTCGGTGGTCGGGATCAACTCGCTGCTGTACGGCGTGCAAGCCTGTGCGGCGATGCTCGAGCAGTTCGGGCGGTTCTTCGATGAGGGACTGTTGCCGTTGCCGCAGGCGTGGGTGGAAGTGCCTCTGGCGCAGGGAGTGCAGAGCTATGCAGAGGTGAATCATGGGAGTGGGGACAAGGTCATCCTCATCCCCTGATCTTCCAGACACCGCATAACCTGTGGGAGCTGGCTTGCCAGCGATAGCGGTAGACCAGTCGATCAAGATATTGACTGAACTGGCGCCAT
>NZ_JABULD010000684.1:0-694 GCF_014060985.1 Pseudomonas sp. MD195_PC81_125 | reverse complement strand
CACAGGTTTTTGTGTCGAACGGCAAAGTCGCGCACAC
This sequence comes from Pseudomonas sp. MD195_PC81_125, assembly GCF_014060985.1. Taxonomy (NCBI): domain Bacteria; kingdom Pseudomonadati; phylum Pseudomonadota; class Gammaproteobacteria; order Pseudomonadales; family Pseudomonadaceae; genus Pseudomonas; species Pseudomonas sp. MD195_PC81_125. Next base: position 657 of record NZ_JABULD010000684.1, on the reverse strand, counting down.
CAAAAAATCCACTGTGGGAGCTGGCTTGCCAGCGATGGCGTCGGCACATTCACACAATTCTTCTAGGCTCATTCAAACCCATCCAGCCAACCGGAGGCCCCTCATGCACCTCGAAGGCTCCTGCCACTGCGGCGCCGTCACCTTCAGCCTGACCAGCGCCCATCCCTATCCCTATCAACGCTGCTACTGCTCGATCTGCCGCAAGACCCAGGGCGGTGGCGGTTACGCGATCAACCTGGGTGGCGACGCGGCCAGCCTCAAGGTTCAGGGGCGCAAGCACATCAGCATCTACCACGCGAAGATGAAGGACGAAGGTGACAAACGTGCCCATCGCAGCACAGCCGAACGGCATTTCTGCTCACAGTGCGGCAGCGGTTTATGGTTGTTCAGCCCTGAGTGGCCGGAGCTGATTCACCCGTTCGCCTCGGCCATCGATACGCCGCTGCCGGTGCCGCCGCAACACACGCATTTGATGCTGGGGTCGAAGGCGCCTTGGGTCGAAGTGGATGCCAAGCCCAAGGACAAACAGTTTGCGGTGTATCCCGAAGAGTCGATTGCGCAGTGGCATGAGCGCTTGGGGCTGGTCAAATGAGCATGGATTTGCGCTGGCTTTGATGGCCCAATCGCTGGCAAGCCAGCTCCCACAGGTTCCTCGGC
>NZ_JABULD010000760.1:0-5983 GCF_014060985.1 Pseudomonas sp. MD195_PC81_125 | reverse complement strand
TCATCAGTCGATCGCAAAGTTTCTGTATTGGTACGACCCCATGTACCCACAACAGAAATTCGATAAGCCGGGTAAGTCGCCCTTCATGGACATGCAAATGGTCCCTCAGTACGCGGATAGCAAGGGGGACAGTGACACTGTTCGCATTGATCCAAGCCTGACCCAGAACCTCGGTGTGCGACTGGCTACCGTCAGTCGAGGTGTGTTTGCTTCGAGTCTGGACGTTGTCGGAGTGTTGGCTTTCAACGAACGGGACGTCGCCGTCATTCAAGCCCGTACGGCGGGTTTCGTCGAGCGCGTGTATGCCCATGCTCCTGGCGACGTGATCAAAGCCAATGCCGCCATGGCGGATATCCTTGTACCTGAGTGGGCTGCGGCTCAGGAGGAATTTCTCGCACTCAAGCGCAGTGGCGATACAGGCTTGCTGGCAGTGGCTCGCCAGCGCTTGCGGCTCACCGGGATGCCGGCGGCATCAATTGCTCAAGTAGAGCGCAGTGGCAAAGTCCAACCAAACCTGACCCTCACCAGCCCTATTAGTGGTGTGCTGCAAGAGCTCAATGTGCGCGAGGGTATGACGGTGGCCGCCGGCGAGACACTGGCACGCGTTAATGGTTTGAGTAGCGTCTGGCTGGCCTTGGCCGTTCCGGAGACTGAATCTGGATCGATCCTCATGGGGCAAACGGCAGAGGCGCATTTGCCCGCGTTCCCTGGGGTTGTGCTCAAGGGCGTCGTCAGCGCGATTCTTCCGGAAACCAATCCGGATAGCCGCACCCTTCGCGTACGCGTCGAGTTACCCAACCCAGAAGGCCGTCTCAGGCCGGGTATGACCGCACGAGTGAGCCTCAATCGTTCAACGGAGCAAAGTGTGTTGTGGGTGCCGAGCGAGGCCGTCATTCGCACCGGTCGACGTGCTCTGGTGATGCTTGCTGAAGACGCTGGCCGCTATCGTCCTGTTGAAGTGTTGATCGGGCAGGAAAACGATGACAAGACGGCGATCTTGAAAGGTCTGGAAGAGGGCCAGAAGGTGGTTACCTCTGGCCAGTTCCTGCTCGACTCGGAGGCCAGTCTCAAGGGCATCGTTGCAAGCTCGGAGGAAGAGTCACCACCCAGCGCAGCAGTCTCCAGTTTTCATGAGGCGGATGGGCAGATCGTTGAGATCAACGACAAAGAAGTCACACTCGCCCATGGTCCCTTCAAAACGTTGGGCATGCCTGGCATGACGATGACGTTCCCACTCGCTACTCCGGCGCTGATGCTGGGCCTCAAAACGGGCGATAAGGTTCGGGTTGCGGTGAGTCAGACCGACGATGGCCTGCGTGTTGAGCGTCTAGACAAATCGGGGAGCCAGCCATGATCGCCGCCCTGATTCGCTGGTCAGTGGCCAACCGATTCCTGGTGCTACTGGCGACACTTTTTTGTCACGGCTTGGGGCATCTGGTCGGTGCAGAGCACGCCCATTGATGCGCTGCCGGATCTCTCCGATGTTCAGGTGATCATCCGCACCCCGTATCCGGGACAGGCACCGCAGATTGTCGAGAACCAGGTGACCTATCCGTTGGCCACCACCATGCTTTCGGTGCCTGGCGCCAAGACCGTGCGCGGCTACTCCTTCTTTGGTGACAGCTTTGTCTATGTGCTGTTCGAAGACGGTACTGACTTGTATTGGGCCCGCTCGCGGGTGTTGGAGTACCTGAGCCAAATACAAAGTCGCTTGCCGGCCAGCGCCAAACCGGCGTTGGGGCCAGATGCGACAGGCGTTGGCTGGATTTTCCAGTACGCGCTGGTAGATCGCAGTGGCGGACACGATCTGGCGCAACTTCGTGCACTTCAGGACTGGTTCCTCAAGTTCGAACTCAAGACTCTGCCCAATGTTGCCGAGGTGGCCACCGTGGGTGGGATGGTCAAGCAGTACCAGGTGCAGCTTGATCCACTCAAATTGGCCAGCCTCGGTATCACGCAGGCCGAGGTGACCGAAACGATCGGCAAGGCCAATCAGGAAACCGGCGGCGCGTCCTAGAGATGGCAGAGACCGAGTTCATTGTGCGGGCTTCCGGCTACTTGAAAACGCTCAATGATTTTCGGGCGATCCCACTCAAGCTGGGATCGGGCGGTGTGCCGGTGACCCTTAGCGATGTCGCCACGATCCAGTTGGGTCCGGAAATGCGGCGTGGCATCACCGAACTCGACGGCGAAGGCGAGACGGTTGGCGGTGTGGTAATTCTGCGCAGCGGCAAGAATGCTCGCGAAACCATTGCGGCGGTCAAGACCAAACTCGACGAGTTGAAAAGCAGCTTGCCGGCGGGGGTGGAAATCGTCACCACCTACGACCGCAGCAAGCTGATCGACCGCGCCGTGGAAAATCTCAGCCACAAGCTAATCGAAGAGTTCATCGTCGTCGCGTTGGTCTGCGGGATCTTTCTCTGGCACCTGCGTTCATCTCTGGTGGCAATCATCTCCCTGCCGGTGGGGGTACTGATTGCCTTCATCGTGATGCGCTATCAAGGGATCAACGCCAACATCATGTCCCTGGGCGGGATTGCCATCGCCGTCGGCGCCATGGTCGACGCTGCCGTGGTGATGATTGAAAACGCGCACAAGAAGGTTGAGGCCTGGCACGCGGCCAATCCTGGGGAGGAACTGAAAGGTGAACGTCATTGGCACGTGATGACTGAAGCGGCGGCGGAGGTAGGACCAGCACTGTTCTTCTGTTTGTTGATCATCACGCTGTCGTTCATTCCGGTGTTCACCCTGCAAGCGCAAGAGGGGCGGCTATTCGGCCCGCTGGCTTTCACCAAGACCTACGCCATGGCCGCGGCGGCGGGATTGTCAGTGACCTTGGTGCCGGTGTTGATGGGCTACTGGATTCGGGGACGAATTCCCAGTGAACAACAGAACCCGTTGAACCGCTGGCTCATCCGGATCTACCAGCCGGCTCTGGATGCAGTCTTGCGACGACCGAAGATCACGCTGCTGGTCGCGTTGCTGGTTTTTATCAGCGCATTATGGCCAATGTCGCGCTTGGGTGGCGAGTTTCTTCCACCGTTGGACGAGGGCGACCTGCTCTATATGCCTTCGGCTCTGCCGGGATTGTCGGCGCAGAAAGCGTCGCAACTGCTGCAACAGACCGACCGCCTGATCAAGACCGTGCCGGAGGTCGAACATGTCTTTGGTAAAGCCGGTCGTGCTGAAACTGCCACCGACCCGGCGCCGTTGGAGATGTTCGAAACCACCATCCAGTTCAAGCCGCAGGAGCATTGGCGTCCAGGCATGACTCAGGAAAAGCTAGTGGAAGAGCTGGATCGAGTGGTGCGAGTTCCTGGGCTGACCAATATCTGGATACCGCCGATTCGCAACCGTATCGACATGCTGGCTACGGGGATCAAGAGTCCTGTTGGGGTGAAAGTTGCCGGCACCAATCTGACGGAGATTGATGCCGCGACTCAGGCGGTCGAGCGAGTGGCTAAGGGCGTACCCGGTGTCAGTTCGGCTTTGGCCGAGCGATTAACCGGTGGGCGTTACATCGACGTGGATATCGACCGAAAAGCCGCCGCCCGCTACGGACTGAATATCGCCGATGTGCAGTCGATCGTGGCCGGCGCTATCGGCGGTGAAAATGTCGGCGAGACCATTGAAGGGCTTGCACGCTTCCCAATCAACGTCCGCTACCCTCGGGAGTGGCGGGATTCGCTCGGTGCTTTGGAGCAGTTACCGATCTACACCCCACTAGGCAGCCAGATCACCCTTGGCACCGTGGCGAAGATCAAGGTCAACGACGGGCCGCCAATGCTCAAGAGTGAGAACGCACGGCCTTCAGGCTGGGTGTACATCGACGTGCATGGCCGGGACATTGCCTCCGTGGTGGCCGATCTACGCCGGGTCGTCAGTGAGCAGGTAAAGTTGCAGCCCGGCATGAGCTTAAGCTACTCAGGTCAGTTCGAGTTTCTTGAAAGGGCCAACGCACGACTCAAACTGGTGGTGCCTGCCACGCTGTTGATCATCTTCGTGTTGCTCTACCTGACATTTGCACGCCTTGATGAGGCTTTGCTGATTATGGCCACGCTGCCATTCGCTCTCACGGGCGGGGCATGGTTTCTCTATCTGTTGGGATTCAACCTGTCGGTCGCCACCGGGGTCGGCTTTATCGCCTTGGCCGGTGTTTCTGCAGAATTTGGCGTGATCATGCTGCTCTACCTGAAAAATGCCTGGGCCGAGCGTCAAGACCTCGGTGACAACACAGAACACGGGTTAATGGCCGCGATTCGTGAAGGCGCTGTGCAGCGCGTTCGACCCAAGGCCATGACCGTTGCGGTGGTTATCGCTGGTTTGTTGCCAATACTTTTGGGAAGCGGTACCGGCAGCGAGGTGATGAGCCGCATTGCCGCCCCGATGATTGGAGGTATGGTTACGGCGCCCTTGCTATCGCTGTTTGTGATCCCGGCGGCCTATCACCTCATGCGTCGTCGACACTTGTCCGTTGAGCCTGGCAAGCACTGACGCGTAAAAATGCATACAAAAGGGGCTGCGCTTGCAGCCTCGTTTGAACTGCACAGCCCGTTTTCATCAGTCCTACGCGCGGTATGTATCGAAATTAGCAAGTTTATGTCTTTTGCATAAACTCGCTAATTTCGATACATACGCTGTGGTCAGTGCCGTTACCCACCAGCACTTGCCAGAAAAACGAACGCTGCCCTACTGTGTTTCGATGAGCCACAAACAGCATCCTGCTCAAAGCCGACTCAGCATTCGTCACCCTCAGATCACTCTTGAAATCGAGGCGAATGACCTTAATATGATCTTATCTTGCCATCATCGTTTTCAATCATGGATGTTTCTCTGGGGTAGGTCGGAATGGCAGAACAAGAAGACGCTAAACCCGCAAGCGGGCGCTTCAACACAAATGATGAGACGAAGCGGATCGTATGGACACAGACCGCTGGTCATTGTGAACTGTGCGGCACGGATCTGACGTTCGATTATCGTGCCGGCAAGCCAATGAAATGGGGCGAAGTGGCGCATATCCTGCCCGCCAGTCCCAAAGGCCCTCGGGGACGCGCGGATCATGATGCTGAGGCGCACACAAACAATACCGCTAATCTGATGCTCCTGTGCCCAGGTTGTCATGACAAAATTGATCGTGACGCAGATGGGTATCCTGAAAATGATTTGAGTGGTTTACACCAAGCGTACCTGGAACGCATCCGGCTCGCGGCAACGACCCCCGATGGTGGCAGAGCCATTCCGCTCATCGTCCAGAGTCAGCATTTTCAGACGATCAACGATATCCCCGTTCGCGATCTGTTGACTGCGATGTCCGCCGAGGGATTAACCGCCTTCGATCAAGGCATCAAAATCACCTTCGCTGCGCCCGGACCACGTGGCAGGGACACTACCTATTGGCAGAACGTCAAAGACAGCGTCCAGTATGAGCTGGAGCAGCAACTCAAGCGTCGCGGCGGCACCTATGGCGACTCGCCTGCGCTAGCAGTAGTCGGCTTGGCCGACATTCCGGCTTTGATGATGTTGGGCCAGAGTATCGGCGACCGTTCCAAGCGCTTGATCTTCTCCTTTCACCGCGAGCATCTTTTGCGCTGGCCAGATCAGTCCGCTGAGCCGCCCGCTTTTTTGTTTACACCTCCCCCCGACGGCGACGGGCCACTGGCGCTTGTGCTCTCCATTTCTGCGCAAGTTCCAGTTCGCGACGTGGCCGAAGCTCTGCCCGGTGCACGTATTGCAGAGCTGTCGATCCCAGAGCCAAGCTATGCGATGGTACAAAACCGTCGGGTGATTCATGCCTTTCGTGACGCACTTCAAATACGACTGAGCCAGCTTGAGGCTCTGACTCCTGACCCTATCCACGTCTTCGCCGCCATTCCTGCGGCATTGGCCATCGAGTTTGGCGCGTTGCTCACAACACAGCATCAACATACATACCTGATCTTCGATCGGGACAAAGAAAACCAAGATCGGTTTACGCAAACACTGC
>NZ_JABULD010000120.1:0-2673 GCF_014060985.1 Pseudomonas sp. MD195_PC81_125 | reverse complement strand
GATCTTTTGACTTTCAAGAGCAAAAGATCGCAGCCTGCGGCAGCTCCTACAGGGGAGGAATCTTGTCATTTTCAGAGATTTGTCCTACAGCCTTTGCACCATGTCGGCGCACCGTTGATCCCGGTCAACGCGTGCGCCGATGTTCTGTAAGTATTTGTCGCCTAAACACAATTTACCCTGTGCGCGCCGCCATAGACTGCCGTCCACTTCGGTTTTTGCTACTTGATGGCCATGACCGAACGCCAATCGAAAGCTGCCAATAAAAGCCTCCGCACACAGGAGTAATAAATGAAGAAGCTAGTGATGTTCGGTGCCCTGGCACTGTCGATGTTGTCCCTGACCGCTGTCGCCGAAGACGCCAAACCGATTCGTCTGGGGATCGAAGCCGCTTACCCGCCATTCTCGATGAAAACCGCTGACGGCAAGCTCACCGGGTTCGATGTCGACATCGGCGATGCGCTGTGCAAACAGATGGACGTTAAATGCGTGTGGGTCGAGCAGGAGTTTGATGGCCTGATCCCGGCACTCAAGGTGAAGAAGATCGACGCGATCCTGTCCTCGATGACCATCACCGACGACCGCAAGAAGAACGTCGATTTCACCATCAAGTACTACCACACCCCGGCGCGCTTCGTGATGAAGGAAGGCTCCGGTGTCAAAGACCCGCTGACCGAGCTCAAGGGCAAGAAAGTCGGTGTACTGCGCGCCAGTACCCACGACCGCTACGCCACCGACATCGCCAAGGACGCCGGGTTTGAAGTGGTGCGCTACGGTTCGCAACAGGAAGCCAACCTGGATATGAAATCCGGTCGTCTCGACGCGATGCTGGCCGACTCGGTCAACCTCAGCGACGGCTTCCTGAAGACCGACGCCGGCAAAGGTTTCGAATTCGTCGGCCCGACCTACGAAGACGCCAAGTACTTCGGTGGCGGCGCCGGCATTGCGGTGCGCAAGGGCGATACCGAGCTGGCCGAGAAATTCAACAAGGCCATCACCGAAATCCGCGCCAATGGCGAGTACAAGAAAGTCCAGGACAAGTACTTCGACTTTGACGTGTACGGCCATTAATACGGCGTAGAAAAAGTGGTCCCGTTTGCGCGGTGGCCACTTTTTTTGTGCTCTCTTTCTACGGCGGAGATTCACTGTGGGAGCGAGCTTGCTCGCGAATGCGGTTTAACATTCAACATCTTTATTGACTGTCAGGTTGCATTCGCGAGCAAGCTCGCTCCCACAGGGATCTCATCGATCCAGATCTACCAGACTGCAGGAGTTTTCCCATGCAACGCATCGACCATGTCCTGCCCTGGAGCCACTTGGGCAGCGAACGTTCCCTCAGCGTCTTCCGTTACGGCGCGGGCAGCCGCAAGGTCTACATCCAGGCCAGTCTGCACGCCGACGAACTGCCGGGCATGCGCACCGCATGGGAACTCAAGCAACGCCTGAATGCGCTGGAGCAGCAGGGCCGTCTGCAAGGGGTGATCGAGTTGGTGCCGGTGGCCAACCCGATCGGGCTCGATCAGCATTTGCAAGGCAGCCACATGGGCCGCTTCGAGCTGGGCAGCGGCAAGAATTTCAACCGCGCGTTTGTCGAACTCAGCGCGCCAGTGGCGGCGCGCATCGGCGAGCGGCTGGGCAGCGATGCCGAGGCCAACATAGCGTTGATCCGGCAAACCATGGGCCAGGTGCTCGATGAACTGCCGGCCCCGGCCTCGCAACTGGAAGCGCTGCACCGCTTGCTGCTGCGCCATGCCTGCGACGCCGACATCACCCTCGATCTGCATTGCGATTTCGACGCGGCGATTCACATTTACGCATTGCCGCAACACTGGCCGCGCTGGCAATCGCTGGCGGCGCGACTGCAGGCCGGCGTTGCACTGTTGTGTGAAGACTCCGGCGGCAGTTCGTTCGACGAGTCGTGCTCATCGCCGTGGCTGCGTCTGGCGCGGGCGTTTCCGAACGCGGCGATTCCCCCGGCGAACCTTGCCACCACCCTGGAACTGGGCAGTATGGGCGATACCCGGGTTGATCAGGCGCAGGCCAATTGCGAAGCGATACTCGGCTTTCTCGCCGAGCAGGGGTTCATCAGCGGCGAATGGCCGGCGGCCCCGAGCGAGTGCTGCGAAGGCATGCCGTTCGAAGGCACCGAATACCTGTTCGCGCCGCACCACGGCGTGGTCAGTTTCCTGCGTAATGCCGGGGAGTGGGTCGAGCAGGGCGATGCGTTGTTCGAGGTGGTGGACCCGTTGAATGACCGCCTCACCACCGTCCGCGCCGGCACCAGCGGCGTGCTGTTTGCGATTGATCGTGGGCGTTACACCCAGCCGGGAATCTGGCAGGCCAAAGTGGCGGGGCGTGAACCGATCCGGGTGGGCAAGTTGATCAACGACTGAGTCCAGGCCTCATCCACCCCTGTAGGAGCTGCCGCAGGTGCGGATCTTTTGATCTTGCTTTTTAAAAAATCAAAGTCAAAAAGATCGCACCTGCGGCAGCTCCTACAGGGTGGGTGTGGCAGATCAAGCCTGTTAGGCTCTCCCCGAACCCGACACTCCGTGAAGGAAGGCTCTATGTTGAAGGCGTTTGCCCTGTTAACCCTGCTGGCGTCCAGCGCCGTGCATGCGCAAACCACGCTGCAAAGCGACTTGCCACTGAAATACATCGAACAGGTCCACCCGG
>NZ_JABULD010000495.1:0-1091 GCF_014060985.1 Pseudomonas sp. MD195_PC81_125 | reverse complement strand
CAAAAGATGTGTGTCGAGGCGAAAAAATTCTGGGGCTGCTGCGCATCCCATCGGGGATAAATCCCCTCGCCACAAAAGCGATGAAACCAGACAGCGGGCGGATGTCGTGGATCCGTCCGCCGCCTGTATTGCTCCTTTGGGTTAACCGCGTTCCAGCGCCAGCGCCACACCCTGACCGCCGCCGATGCACAAGGTCGCCAGACCTTTTTTTCGCATCACGCTTGAGCATCTCGTGCAGCAAGGTCACCAGCACCCGGCAGCCCGACGCACCGATCGGGTGACCGAGGGCGATGGCGCCGCCGTTGACGTTGACCTTGTCCAGATCCCATTGCAGATCCTTGGCCACCGCCAGTGATTGTGCGGCGAAGGCTTCGTTGGCTTCGATCAGGTCCAGTTGGCCGATGTTCCAGCCTGCCTTGTCCAGGCAGCGACGGGTGGCCGAGACCGGACCGATGCCCATGATCGCCGGGTCCACGCCCGCATTGGCGTAAGCCGCAATTTTCGCCAGCACCGGCAGGCCCAGAGCCTTGGCTTTCTCGGCGCTCATCAGGATGACGGCGGCGGCGCCGTCGTTCAGCGACGAAGCGTTGCCGGCGGTGACGCTGCCATCCTTCTTGAACGCCGGACGCAGTTTGGCCAGCGATTCGGCGGTGGTGTCGCCGCGTGGTTGTTCATCGACCTTGAACGCGACCGGATCCCCTTTGCGCTGCGGGATCAGGATCGGGGTGATTTCATCGACGAAGCGCCCGGCTTCGATGGCAGCCGCCGCTTTGCGCTGCGAGGCCGCGGCGAAGGCGTCCTGCTGCTCGCGGCTGATCTCATATTTATCGACCAGATTCTCGGCGGTGATGCCCATGTGGTAATCGTTGAACGCATCCCACAGGCCATCGCTGATCATGGTGTCGACGATTTGCGCGTGACCCATGCGCAGACCGGTGCGAGCACCCGGCATCACATAGTTGGACAGGCTCATGTTCTCCTGACCGCCCGCGATGATCACCTCGCATCGCCACAACGGATCGCCTGCGCGCCCAGGTGCAGGGCTTTGAGGCCCGAGCCACAGACCTTGTTCAGGGTCATGGCCGGCACGG
>NZ_JABULD010000037.1:0-763 GCF_014060985.1 Pseudomonas sp. MD195_PC81_125 | reverse complement strand
CGAGGGAGCTTGCTCCCGCTGGGTCGCGAAGCGGCCCTGAAGATTTTGTGAGCGCTACGCGCTCGAAGCGGGAGCGAGCTCCCTCGCCACAACCTGGTATCAAAAGTGACTCGATAGCCACACCCTGACTCAAAAGCTGTGCAAACAGCAAAAGCGGCCTAAAGCCAGCACGTGCCCACACGTTCTATAGCCAGCCGCCATTGAGTACAGGAGATGCACACGTGAGAAGGGTCAAGGGGTATGTCGGACTTGTCGGACTGGCGCTGTTATCGGCCAATGCCTGGGCCGATCTGCCGCCAACCTCGATTCTGAGCCGTTACGGCATCAGTAGCGATCAACTGCCGAAACCGGCGAAGACGGAAGCCATCGAACCGGTCGAAGAGAAAAGCCTGTTTCAGATCCAGCCCGAACAGCCGTTCGTGACGTTTCGGCGGGGTGACGACAAACAGGCGCAAGCCACCGGCAACCTGAGCATCGACCGCATGACCCAGCAGGATCTGGAGCGCTGCCGACGTCTGCAAGCCGAGCTGGCGCGCCGGGGTGAACAGTATTTCAGCTGTGATCACAGCATTGTGGGCCTGCCTGCTTTCGAATAACCCACACAGATCACGCTCTCCCTGTAGGAGCTGCCGCAGGCTGCGATCTTTTTGATCTTGTTTTTAAGATCAAAGTCAAAAGATCGCAGCCTTTCGGCAGCTCCTACAGGTAAAGCGGGGTGTCAGTCTTCCTTGCGTACGGTCGCGACTTCGTCGGAACGGACTTT
>NZ_JABULD010000720.1:0-4095 GCF_014060985.1 Pseudomonas sp. MD195_PC81_125 | reverse complement strand
CCCGCCGATGAGGGCGGGCGGCAGTTCAACAGTCTTACTGTGCAGCCGGAGCCGCTTTCATTTTTTTCAGCGATTTTGGCGTCCACCGCCTGACGGATCTGGTCGATGCTGAAACTCGCCGGCCGTTGGCTTGGTGGGTAATCGACGAAGGTTTGCAGGAACTCTGCCGACTTCATCACTGCCACTTCGGTCAGGTAAACGTTCTTGGTGGTCCAGTCATAGTATTGATCGGAAACCACGTCGGCGCGCTCATACGGGTCCATGCGCAAGTTGAAGATTTTCGGTACCCGCAGGCACACGAAAGGCTCGCTCCAGACTTTGAAACCACCGGGGGCACGTTGTTCGCAGAACACCGCTTTCCAGTTGTCGTAACGCATTGACACCAGCACGCCGTCGTCGTTGAAGTAGTAGAACTCACGGCGCTCACTCTTCGGTGCCTGGCCCGTCAGGTAAGGCAGTTGGTTGTAACCGTCCAGGTGCACTTTGAAGCTGGTGCCACCGGAAGTGGGTGCCCAGCCTTTGAGCAGTTTGTTTTTCACATCGGCTTCGCCCGCAGCGGCGAGCAGCGTAGGGAACCAGTCCATGCCCGAGAACAGTTCGTTGGACACTTCACCCGGTTTGATCTTGCCGGGCCAGCGGACCATAGCCGGTACGCGATAGGCACCTTCCCAGTTGGAGTTCTTCTCGTTACGGAACGGCGTGGTCGCCGCGTCCGGCCAGGAGAACTGGTTCGGGCCGTTATCGGTGGTGTAGACAACGATGGTGTTGTCGGCAATTTTCAGGTCGTCGAGAGTTTTCAGCAGTTTACCGACGTCGCCGTCATGCTCGATCATGCCGTCGGCATATTCGTTACCGGCCATGCCACTCTGGCCTTTCATCGAATCACGCACGTGAGTGAACAAGTGCATGCGGGTGGTGTTCATCCAGACGAAGAACGGTTTGTCCGCCTTCGCCTGTTTTTCGATGAACGCCTGGGCCGCGGCGGTGGTTTCGTCGTCGATGGTTTCCATCCGCTTGGTGGTCAGGGCACCGGTGTCTTCAATCTTGCCGTCGGCGAAGCTGTGGATCACCCCACGCGGCGTGAAGGCCTTGGTGAATTCGGGATTGTCCTTGGGCCAGTTCGGACGCTCAGGTTCTTCTTCGGCGTTGAGGTGATACAGGTTGCCGAAAAACTCGTCGAAGCCATGGTTGGTCGGCAGGTATTCATCGCGGTCGCCGAGGTGGTTCTTACCGAACTGACCAGTGGCGTAGCCCTGGGACTTGAGGGCCTGGGCAATGGTGATGTCACGCTTTTGCAGGCCGACGGTTGCACCTGGCAAGCCGACCTTCGACAGGCCGGTTCGCAGCGGCGTCTGCCCTGTGATGAACGACGATCGCCCAGCTGTGCAGCTGTTCTCGGCATAGTAGTCGGTGAACATCATGCCTTCTTTGGCAATCCGGTCGATGTTCGGGGTCTTGTAGCCGACCACGCCCATGGAATAGGCGCTGATATTGGTCTGGCCGATGTCATCGCCAAAGATCACCAGAATGTTGGGTTTTTCAGCCGCTGTGGCGGTCGCCGACAGCGCCATCACCGAGGTTGCCACCAGGGCAAGTTTCGGCAGCCATTTGCGTATGCGAGTCATCTGACTTGCTCCTTTTCGGGGGTCGTTTATTGCGACTTACGTTTCCTGCAGTCCTGCATCACGCTTTTCTTATTGCACCTGCTCGTTTGCCGGTGGATCAAACGGGTAGATCCGGCGCCATTCGGTCGCCATGTCGACCACGGTCCAGCCACGGGAATTTGCTTCGTCGAGGGCTTTGTCGAGCCGCCCGATATCGGATTTTCGGTCATAGGCCCACTCGCGTCTGGCGTCGGTGTGATGCACCAGCCCCATGAAGCGTTTGCCGGGGCCAGCGGCGGTCCACTGCAGCATTTGCAGGTCGCCGTCGGAATTGCCGAACGCGAGAATCGGCCGTTTGCCGATCACCGCATCAATGCTCTCCGGTTTGCCCGGGCCGTCGTCGTTGTGTGCCAGTTTTCGGGTGCGCAGGATCGAGGCCTGGCCGTCCTTGAACTGGAATGCGGTGACGAACGTGGTGCCGATCACCTGTTCCGGCGGGATGCCATAGACCTTCTCGGCGAAGGCGCGCATGAACCCTGTGTCGCCGCCGGAAACAATGTAGGTCTTGAAGTCCTGGCTGCGCAGGTAGTCGAGCATTTCCAGCATCGGCTGGAAGATCATTTCGGTGTAGGGCTTGCCGGTCTTCGGATGCCGCGCCTGGCTCAGCCAGGTCTTGGCGTAATCGTCGAAAGCCTCGGTGGTCATGCCGGTGTGGGTGGCGGCGAAGATCTTGAGGATGCCGTCCATGCCAGCGGCGGCGAGTGCCTTGTGGTCATTTTCCAGCACCGCTTTGAATGGCTGAGTGGTTTTCCATTCCGGATGCTGTGACGCATTGCGCTTGACCTCGTCGAGGGCGAACAGCAACTCGAAATACATCGGCTGCTCGCTCCACAGGGTGCCGTCGTTGTCGAACACCGCGATACGCTCGGCGGGTTTGACGAAGTCCTTGCTGCTCTGGTCGGTAACCGCTTGCACGAACGCAATGATGTTGTTTTTCGCAGGTCCGTCATTCCATGACGGCAAAGGTTCGCTGGCCTGGGCCAGCAATGGCAATACCAGCGCAAACAACAATGCCAGGCTGAAACGTTGACGCTGCGGCGGCGGGGTGGTCATGGGAATTCCCTTTCCTGAACAGGGTTGAGTGGGCGCAGGGCCGACGCTGGTTTGTGCGGCTGTTGTTCGACCTGACTGTGAAGCGTAGTCAACGATTGGCGCAGTTGAACAAGTGTTTGTTCGGTCTGCGGATCACGCCCGTAAAGTCCGCGCAACAGGCCCTGCAAGCGCGGGCCGGCATTCACCAGTCGCAGCCCGAGGCGACGGCGGCGCAGCCACACATACACCGCGCTTAATTGCGCCGGCCGAGTCAACAATTGCGGCGTGATCTGCTGCCAGGCGAAGTCCGCCGATTGCTCCCGGGCCAATTGCCGCGCGTGCTTGCGTGCCAGCCATTGGCGCCGGGCGCGCAGCACAACAGGGTGCAGCCAATAACCAGCACCGACGAAGACACTGAGGAGCGCCAGCCACAGCAGCCAGCGTGCGGAGACGTGCACATTGTCGCGGCCAAGCTGCCTGAGATCATCGGTGATCGAAAACACCGGTTTGTAGGCGCTGTTGGCTGCGGCTTCGAAGGTCACGGCGGGCACTTGCGCAATGCGGCTCTGCTGCGTTTTGACGTCCCACCATTTCACCGCGATGTCCGGCAGGGTGTAGGCGCCAGCCTTGTCGATGCGGTAGGTGACAGCGTCGATCCGCTGACCACCGAGCACGTTGCCGCGGCCATCATCCAGACGGCTGACTTGTGGGGTCTGCGGATAACGACTCAGACCGGCTACCTCACCCAGTGGCGGAATCGGCAGCGCCATCGCCAGTGCGTCATCGGCCTGCAGGGTCAGTTGGCGGGTCACGCTGTCGCCGGTTTTCAACGGGGTTGCCGAGTTGATCAGGCTTTGGTTCAGGCGCACATCGCTGGCCACCAACGGCGTTTCTCCGGGTTGAAAGCCTGGCGGCTGGGCGGCACTGAAGTGCAAGGGTTGGCTGTGTGCATTGATTGCATTGCTGGCCTGACCCGGTGTCGCAGAGACCGTCAACGGCGGGATGTCGAAGCGGCGGGCGACATTCGGGGTGATCAGGTAGCTGTAGCGCAAGCCGCTGAAGGATTGTCCGTCGATCGTCTGATTCAGGTGCTGGGCGCGGCCATCGGGCGGCGTCACCAGGGCGCCGTCGAGTTTCAGTTCGGGCAGAGTCGCGGCGCTGGGTGAACCAGGTGTCGGTGAGCACGTCGACTTGCAGCTCCACCAGACCGCCGACCATGGCGCCCTTCGGCGGGTTGCAGGTGGGCGTGGATTTTCAGTTGGGGTTCGGCGGCAGAGGCATTCAGGCTGAGCAAGCTGGTTATGAGCAAGGTGCAGATTTTTTTGCCGGCAGATCTGGCCTCATCGCTGGCAAGCCAGCTCCCACAGGGGGTGTCTGTGTTATCGCCAATCGAGTTAAC
>NZ_JABULD010000477.1:0-1328 GCF_014060985.1 Pseudomonas sp. MD195_PC81_125 | reverse complement strand
CTGCGATCTTTTGATTTAGAAAACAAGTTCAAAAGATCGCACCTGCGGCAGCTCCTACACCGGATTTGTGGTGGGCTTAGAGACCCAACAGCGACAGCATGATAAACGTCGCAAACAGCACAAAGTGGGTCATGCCTTCGATGGCATTGGTCTCGCCGTCATTGAGGTTGATCGCACTGACGATCAGCGTGATAAAGATCATCACCGTCTGCACCGGGGTCATCGCCATTTGAAACGGCTGGCCGGTGTACAGCGCCATCGCCTCCATCACCGGCACGGTCAAAATCACCGTCGACAGTGACGCGCCCATCGCAATGTTCACCACCGACTGCATGCGATTGGCCAACGCGGCACGCAACGCCGTCAGAATTTCCGGCGCGGCGGAAATCGCCGCCACCAGAATCGCCGTGATCACCGGCGGTGCGCCCGTGCCTTCCAGGCCCAGATCGAGGGTCTTGGACATCACTTCGGCCAGTGCGCCGATCACCACCACGCCGAACACCAGAATGCCGACCGACCACGCCAGGCTCAGCGGTTTCGGTTCATTTTCCACCGGTTCTTTCTTGCGGCGTTTATCCGGGTAGCTGTAGCTGAAAAAGTAACTGTGCGGGCCGACCTGCATGCGCAGGAACAACGCGTAAAGCACCACCATCGCACCGATGGTGAACGCTGAATAAACCTTCCAGTTGGCCGCCGGAATGAACTCCGGCACCACCATCGACACGCCCATGGCGGTGAGGATCATCACGCTGTAGCTGCGTGCCGAATCATCGTTGTACGACTGCTCGCCGTGCTTGAGTCCACCCATCAGCGCGGCGAGGCCAAGGATGCCGTTGATGTCGAGCATCACCGCCGAATAGATCGTGTCCCGCACCAGCGTGGCGGACGCCTCGTTGCTCATCATGATCGCCAGGATCACCACCTCCACCAGCACTGCAGCGAGGGTCAGGATCATCGTGCCGTAGGGGTCGCCGACTTTTTCGGCGAGCAGTTCGGCATGATGGGCAACGCGCATCGAAGCCGCGACGATGAAGGCGATCAGCACCAGACCGCAGATCAGCGCGACGATTTGGCCGCTATGGAGCATCCAGTGTTCCAGCGGATAGGCGATGCACGCGGCAATCACCGCCAGCAGCAGAAAGCTTTCTTGCTTGAAAATCGTGAGCATGGCGGGCCTTTTTGCCGAGAGGTTCGAATGAGCTACTGACTGCGGCGCGGCGCTAACGTTTCGTTACACCTTAGCGCACCAGCCGATAGCGTGAATCCGCTGACTTGCACTGCGTTGGTTCCGGCGCTGAAAAGATCGCAGCCTGCGGCAGCTCCTACAG
>NZ_JABULD010000695.1:0-10923 GCF_014060985.1 Pseudomonas sp. MD195_PC81_125 | reverse complement strand
CCGCCGAGTTCGAAGAAGTGATCATGGCGGCCAACCCGCTCGACCTGCAGCACCTCGGCCCAGATCTGCGCCAGCGCGGTTTCCAGCGCGTCTTGCGGTTCGACGTATTCGCGGCTGAACAGTGCGGTCAGCTGCGGCTTCGGCAGCGCCTTGCGGTCGACCTTGCCGTTGGCGGTCAGCGGTAATGCGTCAAGCCTGACGAACGCCGCCGGCACCATGTATTCCGGCAGTTGCACCAACAGCCGGGCGCGCAGATCGCCAACGCTCAGCGCGTCGCCCTGTTCGGTGAAATACGCCACCAGACGTGGCTGGCCGGGTTCATCCTCTCGGGCCAGCAGCACCGCGTCTTGAACGCCGTCGAGCTGATTGAGGCGGGTTTCGATCTCGCCCAACTCGATACGCACGCCACGGATTTTCACCTGATCGTCGTTGCGCCCGAGGTATTCAAGCGTGCCGTCCTCGCGCCAGCGCGCCAGGTCGCCGGTGCGGTACAGACGTGCATTTGGCACGCTGCTGAACGGATCGCGCAGAAAGCGTTCGGCGGTCATCTGCGGACGGTTCAGGTACCCACGGGCCACGCCGGCACCGCCGACATACAACTCGCCGATCACCCCCAGCGGCACCGGGCGTTGTTGCGCGTCGAGCAGATACACCGTGGCATTGCTCACCGGTTTACCAATGTGCAAGACGTCGCCCGCCGCAATCAGGCCGGAGGTGGCGACCACGGTAGCCTCGGTCGGGCCATAGTTATTGATCACCCGGAACGGCTGGTTACGGTTGAACTGGCGCAGACGATCGCCACCGATCAACAGGGTTTTCAGGGTCGGATGCGCCGGCTCCTGACTGAAGGCGTATTCGGCTACCGGGGTCGGCAGGAAGCTCACGTCCAGCGGCTGCGCACGCCACCAGGTCAGCAGCGCGTCGATGTCTTCGTTGCCGTCATGGTTTGGCGCCAGATGCACGGTCGCGCCAACGCACAAGGCCGGCCAGACTTCCCAGGCCATGGCGTCGAAACCGAACCCGGCCAGGCTTGAGGTATGACTGCCAGCGTGCAGATCGAAGGCCGCGCAGTGCCAGTCCACCAGGTTGCTCAGGGTCTGATGCTCGACCATCACGCCTTTCGGCAGGCCAGTGGAGCCGGAGGTGTAGATCACGTAGGCCAGGTGCTGCGGGGTCAGGGCCGACAGCGACGGGTTGTCGATGGGCTCGTTTGGCCATTGGCGCAGATCAAAGTCGATCAGCGGCACCGACAATGCCGGCAGGCGTTCACGCAGAGCGCTTTGGCTCAGCACCGCGACAGGCGCACTGTCTTGCAGCAGATAGCTCAGGCGCTCCGTCGGGTGCGCCGGATCCACCGGCACATAACCGGCGCCGGCCTTGAGAATCGCCACCAGCCCGACCAGCGTATCGAGACCGCGCCGGGCGACGATGGCCACGCGGTCGTCAGGCTGTACGCCCGATGCAATCAGATGATGCGCCAGCATGTTGGCCTGGCGGTTCAACTCGGCATAGCTCAGCGAGGCACCGGCAAACACCGCTGCCAGCGCCTGCGGCCGTTCAATGGCTTGCTGCTCGAAACGCTGGGCGATCGTCAGCCCCTGCGGGTAATCGGCGCGGGTCGCGTTGAAGGTGTGCAACACCTGCTCGCGCTCGGTGCCCGGCAGGATCGACAGCCATTCAAAGCCTTGATGCGGCGAGTGCTCCAGCGCCTCAACCAGCGCGTGCAAGGCGCATTGCAGATAGGCGCAAGTGCGCCGCGCGTCGATGCCGGCGCCGGCCAGTGCGGTCAGGCTGAAGCCTTCGCCGAGGTCGTCAACGCTGAGGGTCAGGCGGTAGTTGCTGTGCTCCTCGGCCTCAAGCAATTGCATGCCCTGCCAGGCCGCCCGGGCCTCGGCAGAACCGCCACCTGCCGAGGCACCGTGACGGTAATTGAACAGCGTGCTGAACAGCGGCGTGCTCGGTGCCATGGCGCTGCAATGTTGAATCCGCGCCAGTTGCGCGTGTTCGCGCTGCAGCAACTGGCTGAGCAATTGATGCGTCGCCAGTGCTGCGCCCTTGACGCTGTGCGCGCGCAGATCGATACGCAGCGGCAAGGTATTGATGAACACCCCGAGCGCCCGTTCGGCGCCCTCGCCGCCCTGCAAGCGACCGAGCAATACCGTACCGAACACCACGTCGTCACGACCGGACAATTGCCCCAGTACCTGCGCCCATGCCAGGTGCATCAGACTTGCAGCGCTGACACCCAGGCGCCGCGCCTGACTGCGCAGGTTGCGGCTCAGCGTGGCGTCGAGGCTCAACCGGGCCTGCGTGGCCAGTCCTTCCTGCGCCGGGTTCTGCCCGTAAGGCAAGGTGGGTTCGTCGACGTCGCCGAGCATCTCGCGGAAGAACGCTTCGTGCTGCTGGTCGCTCAGCCCCGACAGGGTGTGCGCCACGTAAATGCGATACGGCACCGGCTCAGCCAGACGCTGCGGCTGACCGATCAGGAACGCCTGCATCTCGTGTTGCAGCACCTCCAGCGCCACGTGGTCCATGACCAGGTGATGGAACAGCAACAACGCCACCACCCGCTGATGGTCGGCGTCCCAGGCGTGCACCACGCGCATCAGCGGCGCCTGATTGACGGCCAGGCGGTACTGCGTGGCGTCGAAGCGACGGCGCAATTGCTCGAGTACATCGCCGTCCGCGCCATCGAGTTCCAGCGCTTCGCACGCCAGCGGCGCCTCACGCCAGACCACTTGCACCGGGTCTTGCAGCCCATCCCAGAACAGCGAGGTGCGCAGGATGTCGTGACGCTGGATCACGTTCTGCAGGGCTTGGGTGAAGCTGTTCAGGCGCTGCTCGTCGGCAAACGCGAACTGCGCCTGCAACACATACGGATCGCCCTGGGCGGCGGACAAGTGATGAAAGAGGATGCCGGTCTGCAACGGCGCCAGCGGGTAAATGTCCTGCACATTGGCCACGCCGCCGGGGATGCTGGCGACGATGCGGTCAATGCTCGGCTGGTCGAGCGCCACCAGTGGCAGCAGCTCGGGAGTGATGCGTGTGCAGTCTGTGGTGATGAGGTTGGCCGCGACTTCGGCCTCCGGTTCACCGCCCACCGCAGCGGCCAGTGCGGCGAGGGTCGGCTGGTTGAACAGTACGCGGATGTCGGCCGTCAGACCGGCGCGACGCATGCGCGCGACCAGATTCACCGCCAACAGTGAGTGGCCACCCAGTTCGAAGAAATGGTCGTGGCGCCCTACCCGCTCAACCTTGAGCAGTTCAGCCCAAAGCTGCGCGAGGGCGATTTCCACTTCGCCGACCGGCGCTTCATATTCACGGACGGTCAGCGCCGCCTGATCCGGGGCCGGCAGCGCCTTGCGGTCAAGTTTGCCGTTGGGGCTCAGCGGCAGTGCATCGAGATGCACGAACTGCGCGGGCACCATGTAGTCCGGCAGGTTTTCCAGCAGATGGCTGCGCAGTGTTTCGATTTCCAGCGGTGCCCCGGTGTAGTACGCGACCAGACGTTTCTCGCCCGGCACGTCCTCACGGGCCAATACGGCGGCTTCCTGAATGCCGTCGATCTGGGTCAAACGCGCCTGAATCTCGCCGAGCTCGATGCGCAAACCACGGATCTTCACCTGATCGTCGTTGCGACCGAGGTACTCGATATTGCCGTCCGCCAGATAGCGGGCGACGTCACCCGTGCGGTACATCCGCCCATTGGTTTGGAACGGATCGTTGAGGAAGCGTTCGTCGTTCAGTTCCGGGCGATTCAGATAACCGCGCGCCACTTGCACGCCGCCGATGTACAGCTCACCCACCACGCCGTGCGGCACCGGTTGCTGCTGGGCATCGAGGATGTACATCCGGGTGTTGGCAATCGGTTTGCCGATCGGTGTGTTGTCTGGCGTTTGTTCCAGCGGTCCGGCGCAGTTCCACGCGGTCACGTCCACTGCCGCTTCAGTCGGGCCGTAGAGGTTATGCAGTTCGCTGCCCGGCAGTTGCTGTTTGAAACGCCGCACCACGCTGCCCGGCAGGGCTTCGCCGCTGCACATCACCTGACGCAGACTGCTGCAACGTGCGGTATCAGCATGAGCGAGGAATACATCGAGCATCGACGGCACGAAGTGCAGCGTGGTGATGTGTTCGCGCTCGATGATGTCGCTGAGATACAGCGGATCCTTATGCCCCTCGGGTCGGGCCATGACCAATCGGGCGCCAGTCATCAGCGGCCAGAAGAACTCCCAGACCGAGACGTCGAAGCTGAACGGGGTTTTTCTGCAACACCGTGTCGCTGGCGGTCAGTTGATAGGCGTCCTGCATCCACAACAGGCGATTGACCACCCCGCGATGTTCGTTGATCACGCCTTTCGGTTGGCCAGTAGAGCCGGAGGTGTAGATCACGTACGCGGTGTGCTGCGGGGTCAGCTCAGCGAGCGATAGATTGTCCGTCGGCAGCGATTGCCAGTGCGGCTGATCCAGATCGATCACCGGCACAGCGACTTCGCCAAGCAACGAACGCGTGGTTCCCTGCACAAGCACCGCCAGCGGCGCGCTGTCTTCCAGCATGTAGGCCAGACGCTCCAGCGGATACGCCGGGTCCAGCGGCACATAACCGCCGCCGGCCTTGAGGATCGCCAGCAGCCCGACCACCATGTCCAGACCGCGTTCGACGCAGATCGCCACCCGCGCATCCGGCCCTACACCCAATTCACGCAGGTGCCGCGCCAGTTGATTGGCCCGGGCATTGAGTTCGGCGTAACTCAGTTGCTGCTCCCCCGCGACCACCGCTGGTGCCAGCGGCGAGCGCGCCACTTGCGCCTCGAACAAGCCGTGAATGGTCTGCTCAAGGTTGTAATCGACCGCCGTGGCATTGAACTCGACCAGCAAACGCTGCTGTTCTTCTGGCGCCAGCAGCGGCGCCCTTTCCAGCAGCGCCTGATCGTTGCCGACCATCGCCTGCAACAGGCGCTGGAAGTAACCGACGAAGCGCTCGACCGTGCTCTGGTCAAACAATGCCGTGGCGTATTCCAGCGATCCGCGAATGATGCCGTTGGACTCACTGAGGCTCAGTGACAGGTCGAACTTGGCGAAGTGGCTCGGTTCGGCCACGCCTTCCAGCGTCAGTTCGCCGAGGGCCAGCGCCGGGCTTTCGAGGCCATCCCAACTGAGCAAGGTCTGGAACAACGGGCTGTGCGCCAGACTGCGCACGGGCCGAGTGATTTCCACCACTTGTTCGAACGGCAGATCCTGATGCGCCTGCGCTTGCAGGGTTTGCGCCTTGACCCGCGCCAACAGTGCTTCGACGCTCAGCTCGCCCGAGGTGTCGATGCGCAGCGCCAGGGTGTTGACGAACATGCCGATCAGGCCTTCGATCTCGGCGCGGGTGCGGTTGGCCACTGGCGAACCGATCACCACTTCAGCCTGCCCGGACAAGCGGCTGAGCAGCATCGCCCAGGCACTCATCAGCGTCATGTACAGGGTCACGCCGTGGCGCTGGCCCAAGGCTTTGAGCCCGGCGCTCAGACGCTCGTCGAGCACCACCGCAACGCTGCTGCCGGCATAGTCCTGCTGCGCCGGGCGCGGCCGATCGGTCGGCAGCATCAACAGCGCCGGGGCGCCGGCCAGGGTCTGTTGCCAGTACTCGCTCTGGCGCTGCAGCACCTCGCCGCTGAGCCAGCGCCGCTGCCACACCGCGTAGTCGGTGTACTGCAACGCCAGCGGCGGCAACGGATCCGGCTGGCCATGACTGAACGCCTGATACAGCGCCATCAGCTCGCGGGTCAAAACCCCCATCGACCAACCGTCAGAGATGATGTGGTGCAGGGTCAGCAACAGTACATGGTGATCGTCGGCCAACCGCACCAGTCGCCCGCGAATCAACGGATCGTCCTGTAAATCAAACGGCCCGGAGGCTTCGCCCTGAATCAGCGCCTGCAGGGTTTCCTCGGGTTGCGGGTGCTGGCGCAGGTCTTCGACCCGCAGCAGCAGGCCGGTGTCGACCGGAGCGATCAGCACCTGCGCTTCATCGTTGAATTGCGCGAAGCGGCTGCGCAGGGTTTCGTGGCGGGCGACGATCCGCGCCAGTGCGCGTTGCAGCGCCGCGTCGTCGAGACGGCCACGCAGACGCAGGGCCACGGGAATGTTGTAGGCGGTGTTGGCGCCTTCCATTTGCGCGAGGAACCACAGGCGTTGCTGGGCGAACGACAGCGGCAACGCGCCGTCACGCGGTACCGGCACGATCTGTGGTTGCGCACAGCGTCCGGCCTCGCTCAGCACTGAGGCGACCGCCGCCAGTTCGGCGTTGGCAAACAGATTGCTCAACGCCAGCTCGACACCCAGGCGCTGGCGCACTTGCGAAACCATGCGCATCGCCAGCAACGAATGCCCGCCGAGTTCGAAAAAGTGATCCTGCCGCCCGACCCGCTCGACTTGCAGCACATCGGCCCAGATCTGCGCCAGCGCGCTTTCCACCTCGCCTTCGGGCGCTGCGTACTCGCGGGTGAACAGCGCCGCCAGATCCGGTGCCGGCAAGGCCTTGCGGTCGACCTTGCCGTTGGCGGTCAGCGGCAGCGCGGCGAGTTTGACGAACGCGGTCGGCACCATGTATTCCGGCAAACGGCTGAGCAATTGCGCGCGCAACTCGCCCACCGGCAGCGCTTCGACCTGCGCCTGCTCGGTGAAGTAGGCCACCAGTCGCGGCTGGCCGGGTTGATCTTCGCGGGCCAGCAGCACCGCCTCCTGAATCCCCGGCATCAGGTTGAGGCAGGTTTCGATCTCGCCCAACTCGATGCGTACGCCGCGAATCTTCACCTGATCGTCGTTGCGCCCCAGGTATTCGAGGTTGCCGTCCTCGCGCCAGCGCGCAAGGTCACCGGTGCGGTACATCCGCGCATTGGGTGCGCTGCTGAACGGGTCACGCAGAAAGCGCTCGGCAGTCATTTGCGGGCGATTCAGGTAGCCGCGGGCGACCCCGGCACCGCCAACGTACAACTCGCCAGCCACACCAAGCGGCACCGGGCGCTGTTGTTCGTCAAGCAGGTACACCGTGGCATTGCTCAGCGGTTTGCCGATGTGCAGCGCATCGCCGCTTTGCACCAGACCCGAAGTGGCGACCACCGTGGCCTCGGTCGGGCCGTAGTTGTTGATCACGTCGAAATGCTGGTGGCGATTGAACTGACGCAAGCGGTCGCCGCCGATCAGCAGTGTGCGCAGGGTCGGGTGTTCAAGCTGCTGGCTGAAGGCGTATTCGGCCACCGGGGTCGGCAGAAAGCTCACGTCCAACGGCTGCGCGCACCACCAGGCGAGCAAGGCGTCGATGTCTTCGCCACCCTCGTGAGTCGGCGCCAGATGCAGGGTCGCGCCCGCGCACAGCGCCGGCCAGACTTCCCAGGCCATCGCATCGAAGCCGAACCCGGCGAGGCTTGAGGTGTGACGCCCGGCACGCAGGTCGAACGCCGCGCAGTGCCAGTCAACCAGATTGCTCAAGGTGTGATGCTCGACCATCACCCCCTTGGGCAGGCCAGTGGAGCCGGAGGTATAGATCACGTAGGCCAGGTTCTCGGTACTCAGGCCGGGAACGCGCGGATTATGGGTCACGTCCTGCGGCCAGTTGCAGCGGTCGAGTTCAAGCACCGGCACGTTCAGCGCCGGCAGTCGCTCGCGCAGATTGTTTTGGGTCAGCACCGCCACTGGCGCGCTGTCGTCGAGCAGGTAGTTCAAGCGCTCCGCTGGATGCGCCGGGTCAATCGGCACGTAACCGGCGCCGGCCTTGAGGATCGCCACCAATCCGGCCAGGGTGTCCAGCCCACGGCGGGCGACGATGGCGACTCGGTCGTCAGGCTTCACGCCCAAGCCGATCAGATGCTGCGCCAAGGCGTTGGCTTGCTGATTGAGTTCGGCGTAGGTCAGCTGCACGTCGGCAAACACTGCCGCCAACGCGTCCGGCCGCTCGGCCACCTGCGCCTCGAAACGTTGCTGGAGGGTCTGTGGCGCAGGGAAATCCAATTGAGTGGCATTGAAGCCGCGCAACACCTGTTCAAGCTCTGCCGCCGGCAGGATCGGCAATTGATTGACCGGTGTCTGCGGCGCCTGCTCCAGGGCGAGCAGCAGGTTCTGCAGTGCGCAGAGCAGGTAGTCGCAGATGCGCTGCGGATCGGTCTCGGTGCTTGCCAGCAGCGTCAGGCTGAAGGCGTCACCGAGGTCATCGACGCTCATCGTCAGCGGATAGTTGCTGCGCTCTTCGGAGTGCAACGTGGAGATACCGTCCCACGCCGCGAGGGTTTCGGCGCTGGCGGTGGCGACGTTGTGGCTGTGGCGATAATTGAGCAGTGTGCTGAACAACGGCGTCGGCGCCACCACGTGACTGCAGCGCTGAGCCAGGGCCAGCGGTGCGTGTTCGTGCCGCATCAGCGTGGTCAGCCGTGCGTGGGTGGCGTTGACCGCTGCGCGCACATCCTGTCCGTCGACATTCACCCGCAACGGCAAGGTGTTGATGAAAATCCCCAGCGCCCGGTCAATCGCTTCGGCGCCCTGCATGCGGCCCATCAGCACCGTACCGAACACCACCTGCTGTTTGCCGGTCAGCGCAGCCAGCACCTGCGCCCAGCCAAGGTGGAACAGGCTCGCGACACTGACGCCGAGCGTCCGCGCCTGCGCCCGTAGACGCTGGCCCAACAGTGCAGCGACCGCCACGCTGAGTTCGACGATTTCGCTGCCGTCACCCTGCACGTCCTGCAGGCCGTAAGGCAGCGTCGGTTCGTCGATGTCGCTGAGCATCTCGCGGAAGAACGCCTCGTGCTCGGCCTCGCTGACGCCCAGACGCGCCTGCGCCACGTAGTTGCGAAACGGCACCGGGCGCCCGAGCCGTTCACGCTGCCCGGTGAGGCAGGCGCGCATTTCGTGGCGCACCACGTCGAGGGCCGAGTGGTCGAGCGCCATGTGATGGAACAACAGCGTGGCGATCACCCGTTGCCCGGCTTCATCCCAGGCGTGGGCCAGACGCATCAGTGGCGCCTGGGTCACGTCGAGGCGGAAGTGCCGGGCGTCGAAACGCTCATGCAGATACGCCAGAACGTCGCTGGCGGGTTCTGGCAGCGTCACTTCTTCCACCGGCAGTTCGGCCCGACGCCAGACCACCTGCACCGGCGCGTCCAGTCCTGCCCAATGCACAGCGGTGCGCAGAATGTCATGGCGATCGATCACCGCTTGCAGCGCTTGAGCGAACGCTAGAAAACGTTCGCGGCTGGCAAAGGCGAAATGCGACTGCATGACATACGGATCACCGTCACCGCCACTGACGTGGTGATACAGAATGCCTTCCTGCAACGGCGCCAGCGGGTAGATGTCCTGCACGTTGGCTGCGCCGCCGGGGACTTGTGCGACGAGGTGGTCGATGGTGGTTTGGTCGAGCTCGACCAGCGTCAGCATCGCCGGGGTGATGCGCGTGGTGCCGGCAACGATGCCGTTGACCGGCACCTCGACCTGCCCGTGCTTGCTGGCCGAGTACTGCCCGGCCTTGATCAGCTCGATCAGCGCCGGCTTGTGCTCGCGCAACAGCGCCAGCAACGCCGGGTCGTTCAAGGCCTGCTTGTTGCCATTGACCCGCAATTGGTCGTCCGCGACCGCCAGCTGAATATCCTTGGCCTTCAATGTGGCCAACAGTTCGATCACGTTCACAGGACGATCTCCATTCGTTCGGTAATTGCGGCGTAGCCGGCCAGGGTCGGATGTTCGAACAGCGACCTGACATCGGCTTCCATGCCTTCCTGACGCAGCCGGCCGATCAGACTGACCGCCAGCAGCGAGTGGCCACCCAGTTCAAAGAAATGATCGTGGCGCCCCACCCGCTCGACGTTGAGCAACTCGGCCCAGAGCCGTGCGAGGGTGATTTCAACTTCGCCGACCGGGGCTTCATATTCGCGCACCGGCAATGCGCCCTGATCCGGCGCCGGCAGCGCCTTGCGGTCGAGCTTGCCGTTGGGGCTCAGCGGCAGTGCATCGAGATGCACGAACAGCGCGGGCACCATGTAGTCCGGCAGGTTTTCCAGCAGATGGCTGCGCAGCACGTCGACTTCCAGGCGTGCCCCGGTGTAGTACGCCACCAGACGCTTGTCGCCGGACGCATCTTCGCGGGCGAGTACGGCGGCTTCCTGCACGCCATCGATCTGGGTCAGGCGTGCCTGAATCTCGCCGAGCTCGATGCGCAAACCACGGATCT
The DNA here is from genome assembly GCF_014060985.1 of Pseudomonas sp. MD195_PC81_125. Classification (NCBI taxonomy): domain Bacteria; kingdom Pseudomonadati; phylum Pseudomonadota; class Gammaproteobacteria; order Pseudomonadales; family Pseudomonadaceae; genus Pseudomonas; species Pseudomonas sp. MD195_PC81_125. Next base: position 719 of record NZ_JABULD010000695.1, on the reverse strand, counting down.
TCACCTGATCGTCGTTGCGACCGAGGTACTCGATATTGCCGTCCGCCAGATAACGGGCGATGTCGCCGGTGCGGTACATCCGCCCATTAGCCTGGAACGGATCGTCGAGGAAGCGTTCGGCGTTCAGCTGCGGGCGATTCAGATAACCGCGCGCCACCTGCACGCCACCGATGTACAGCTCGCCGACCACGCCGTGCGGCACCGGTTGTTGCTGGGCATCGAGGATGTACATGCGGGTGTTGGCGATCGGTTTGCCGATCGGCGTGTTGTCCGGGGTTTGCTCCAGCGGCCCGGCGCAACTCCACGCGGTCACGTCCACTGCCGCTTCGGTCGGGCCGTAGAGGTTGTGCAATTGGCTGCCCGGCAGTTGCTGTTTGAAACGCCGTACCACGCTGCCCGGCAGGGCTTCGCCGCTGCACATCACCTGACGCAGGCTGGTGCAGCGTGCGCTTTCGGCGTGGGCGAGAAACACGTCGAGCATCGACGGCACGAAGTGCAACGTGGTGATGTGTTCGCGTTCGATCACTTCACTGAGGTACTGCGGATCCTTGTGCCCCTCGGGCCGGGCCATGACCAGTCGGGCGCCAGTCATCAACGGCCAGAAGAACTCCCACACCGAGACGTCGAAGCTGAACGGGGTTTTCTGCAACACCGTGTCGCTGGCGGTCAGTTGATAGGCGTCCTGCATCCACAACAGGCGATTGACCACCCCGCGATGT
>NZ_JABULD010000759.1:0-3029 GCF_014060985.1 Pseudomonas sp. MD195_PC81_125 | reverse complement strand
TCATCCGGCAACTTTTCCTTCAAAGTGAAATGATCCATGAGCGACTCAATAAATATTGTGGTTCGCTTTGCTCTCTATTTTGACCTGATGTTGTTATTTGGATTGGCCATATTTGGCTTGTACAGTCTCAGGGGAAAAGAAAGGGTATCGGGCACGGTCTTGAATTTTGAGTCGCTTCTTTACGGTACTTCTGTTGCAGGTGTAGCTCTGTCCCTTGCCTCGATGTTGTTGCTTGCGAAAGCAATGAGCGGTGTATCGGAGCTTATGGAGCTACATCACCACATTTTTGAAATGGTCATCATGGGCACCGACGTTGGGTTGACCTGGATGGTCCGAATAGCCGCCTTGGTTGGGGCAATTATGGGCGTCGCGTTGAACAAACGATTTCCGACACCCAGCCTCTGGATCGTCACCGTGTGTGGAGCAATCGCGTTGGCCACGCTAGCCTGGACAGGGCACGGTGCCATGGACGAAGGCAGCCGCCGCTACTGGCATTTTCTGAGCGATATTTTCCATTTATTAGCGGCAGGTGGCTGGTTGGGTGCTCTAGCGGCCTTCGCTCTACTGCTGCGGTTGAAATCGCTGAAGGGCGAGGAGGAAGCACGAATTCTTGCCCGCGTGCTGACTGGCTTTGAGTCGGCCGGCGGTGTGATTGTTGCGATCATAAGCGTAACGGGAGTCGTGAATTACCTTTTCATCGTCGGTCCAAACCTTGATGAGGTCATGCTGAGTACCTATGGTCAGCTGCTGTTTTTGAAGATCCTGCTCTTTGCCGGGATGATCGTTTTAGCCACACTGAACCGCTTTCACTTAAGCCCGCAGTTGGAGCGCTCAGTTCGCAATGGTCAATACTCTGTAGCGGTTAATGCCTTGCGCCGCAGCATGAAATTCGAATTCCTGATGGCAATCCTCATCATCTGTCTGGTCGCATGGTTAGGCACGCTAAGTCCTGAAATGGAAATGAGCGCGCAATAGAGGTTTCTGGCAGCTAACCAAGAAGCCGGGAACGGGATTGTTAGCACCATTTCTACTGGCTACACTTCAGTCCATGACACGCTATGTACGGTTTTGCCTGATATTCCTGATTAGCTTGGCGCTTCCCCTCAGTGGGATGGCGGGTGTTCAGGCGCCGACAGAGCCGTGTCCCATGCAAACCATGGGCATGGCGATGATGGACGGCATGGGCCAAGACTGCTGCCATGACATGAAAAGTCCCACCGAGCATGGTAAACCCTGCAAGCCGGGCCAGGAGTGTAAGACCGGCGGCATGCTGCAAGTCTCTATCATCAAGCCTCTGGTCCCCCTATCTAGCCCCCTCGAAGCGTCCATCTCCATAGACTCCCATCCTGTCCAAACCCCTTCAGGGGTATGGCGACCGCCCCGCATTTGATTCCTGTACCACACTGAGCCTCATTCCGCGTTAGCGGGATGGCATATCTGCGTGCATGTCTGATGAAGCGCGCAGTGGATCATCACAGGAATCGTGAACATGAACTCCAAGTGCTATTGCACAGGGTGGTCCCTCGTGGCCGGCCTGGCGGCAAGCGTACTGGCATTGCCGAGTCTCGCTGCCGCATTGACACTCGATGAAGCTTTGCAGCTGGCTGAAAACAATGCGCCGTCGCTGACTGCACAAGACGCGAAAATTCAGGCTGCCAGTAGTGCGGCCATCCCCGCTGGTGAACTACCCGATCCCAAGTTGCTGCTAGGCGTACAGAACTACCCCATTGGGGGGCCGGATCGCTGGAGCATCGACCAAGACTTCATGACTATGCGAATGGTCGGAGTCAGTCAGGAGATGCCCAGCAGCGCTAAGCGCAAAGCCCGAATCGAGGTCGCTGATGCGGCCATTGAACGCGCCGCCGCTGAGCGCCGGGTCGAACGTCTAAAGGTTCGTCAGGCCACGGCGTTGGCCTGGATCAACAGCTACTCGGTTGAGCGTAAAGACACTCTGTTTCAGGACCTCTACAAAGAAAACCGTCTGCTGGCCGATACCGTCCGGGCACAAATTGCCGGTGGCCGCGCTCAACCTGCTGATGCAGTAACGCCCAAACAGGAAGCGGCACAACTGGAAGAGCAGCAGGACGATCTGATTCGTCAGAGAGCGCAGGCCCGAGCTGCCCTGAAGCGCTGGATTGGACCAGCCGCCAATGACAAACCTGTGGGCAGCTTGCCTGAATGGCCTGTCGAAGCCTCTGACTACTCTCATAAGCTGCAACATCACCCAGAATTGGCAGCTTTTGCGCCAATGACCCGCGAAGCGCAAGCCAAGGTCCGTGAAGCCGAAGCGGAAAAACAGTCGGATTGGAGCTGGGAAGTCGACTATCAGAATCGCGGCCGACAGTTCGGCGACATGGTCAGCGTGCAATTTTCCTGGGATCTACCACTGTTTCCTGACTCTCGGCAAAACCCCAAAATTGCGGCCAAGCACGCTGAACTCAACCAGCTAGAGGCCGAGCGGGAAGCCCTGTCACGCAAGCATACCCAGCAACTGGAGGACGATCTGGCCGATTATGAACGCTTGAATCGTGCCGTTCGCCGAACCCTGGACAGTCTGCTGCCTCTGGCCAAGGAGAAGGTCGAGCTCAGCATGGCCAGCTACCGCGCCGGCAAAGGCGATTTGAACTCCGTCGTGGCTGCTCGGCGCGAGCTTATCGAAGCCCGTCTCAAGCAGATTGATGTTGAAGAGCAGCGTGCTCTCACCAGCGCTCGCCTGTATTTCGCCTATGGGGAGTCCGCTCAATGATCTCTAGAACACGGAAAGGGGTATTTGTTGTCAGCATCTCAGTTGCTTTGGGGGTTGCCGGTGGTTACTGGTTGGCCCAACCGAGGGTGAGCTCGGTACCGGATGCAGCACCGGAGCAGAAGCCTGAGTCATCAGTCGATCGCAAAGTTCTGTATTGGTACGACCCCATGTACCCACAACAGAAATTCGATAAGCCGGGTAAGTCGCCCTTCATGGACATGCAAATGGTCCCTCAGTACGCGGATAGCAAGGGGGACAGTGACACTGTTCGCATTTGATCCAA
>NZ_JABULD010000631.1:0-808 GCF_014060985.1 Pseudomonas sp. MD195_PC81_125 | reverse complement strand
ACTTTGATTTTTTAAAAACCAAGATCAAAAGATCGCACCTTCGGCAGCTCCTACAGGGGGTTTGTGGGGAACCGGGGTTAGCGTTTGGGCAACTCGATCACCACCTTCAACCCGCCCCACTCGCTCTCGCCCAGCACCAGCAACCCGCCCCACGTCTCGACAATATCCCGGACAATCCCCAGCCCCAGACCATGTCCGTCAGTCTGCTCGTCGAGCCGCGTGCCACGGCTGAACACCTGAGTGCGCTGTTCTTCGGGAATCCCCGGGCCATCGTCTTCCACGCTCAGGGCGAAACCGTCCGTTCGTTCGATCACGCTCAGCCGCACCTCGCATCCGCCCATTTGCAGGCGTTGTCCAACAGGTTGCCGAGCAGCTCCAGCAAGTCCTCGCGATCCCAAGGCAATTGCAGCCCCGGCGGCGCGACGTAGCTCAACGTCAGATGCTCGCCGTGAATCATGTTCAACGTCGCCAGCAGCCCCGGCAGTTCCGCATCACAATCAAACAGCGCACCGGGCAGTGCATCACCGGATAAACGCGCGCGATTAAGTTCACGATTGAGCCGTTGCTGCACTTGCTCCAGTTGCTCCTTGAGGATCTTGCGCAGCTCCGGATGGGCGTCGAGTTTTTCGTTCGAAGCCAGGCTCAGCAGCACCGCCAGCGGGGTCTTCAGCGCATGTCCCAGATTGCCCAACGCATTGCGCGAGCGCTTGAGACTGTCTTCGGTGTGCGCCAGCAAATGGTTGATCTGCGCCACCAACGGCTCGAGCTCGACCGGCACCTGATCGTCCAGTTGCGAGCGCTGGCCCTG
>NZ_JABULD010000714.1:0-931 GCF_014060985.1 Pseudomonas sp. MD195_PC81_125 | reverse complement strand
CCCCTGTAGGAGCTGCCGCAGGCTGCGATCTTTTGCTTTTGCTATTAGCGCAACCGTGACAACAACGCGAAAGCCGTCTCCTCCGACGACGCCGGATTCTGCCCCGTCAGCAACAATCCATCTTCACGGGTGTAGCTCGACCAATCTGCGCCCTTGGAGAAAATCCCGCCCTTGGCCTTGAGCTCATCCTCCACCAGAAATGGCACCACATTGGTCAGCCCTACCGCCTCCTCTTCACTGTTGGTAAAGCCTGTCACCTGCTTACCCTTGACCAATGGCTGACCGTCCGCACCTTTGACATGGCGCAGCACTCCGGGCGCATGACACACCGCCGCCACCGGTTTGCCACTGTTGTAAAACGCTTCGATCAGCGCAATCGAATGGCGGTCTTCAGCCAGGTCCCACAACGGGCCGTGGCCGCCGGGATAGAACACGGCATCGAAATCCACAGCCTTTACCGTGTCCAGCTTGACTGTCGACGACAATGCCGACTGGGCGGCAGAATCCTTGCGAAAGCGCTCGGTTGCGGCGGTCTGCGCATCGGGCTCGTCACTTTTCGGGTCCAGCGGTGGCTGGCCGCCCTTGGGCGAGGCCAGCGTCAGTTGCGCGCCGGCATCCTTGAACACGTAATACGGCGCGGCGAATTCTTCCAGCCAGAAGCCGGTTTTCTTGCCGGTATCACCCAGTTGATCGTGGGACGTTAAAACCATCAGGATTTTCATGTCGTTCTCACTCGCGGTGGGGAATGTTCAGACGCCTGCGGCGCAGTCGTGAGTGATTGACCGTCGCGCTGGGCGGATCGTTTCAAACGCTCGACGCTGGCACTTGGCCTTACTGCGCAACTTCTTGCGCACTTGTCCGGCAAAAAAACGTGACTTGTCGCGCTACAGACCTTGATCGGAGAGGCTTACAGCCGAGTGCGCAACTTTTT
>NZ_JABULD010000093.1:0-3736 GCF_014060985.1 Pseudomonas sp. MD195_PC81_125 | reverse complement strand
CTGCCGAAGGCTGCGATCTTTTGATCTTGCTCTTAAAAATCAAAGTCAAAAGATCGCAGCCTGCGGCAGCTCCTACAGGGATTGTGTTTATCCATCAGGCCAGGGTCGGCAACGGCCCGAGCTTGCCCTTGTGATAAATCATCGGCGTCACCGGTTGCTCGGGCAGGATCAGGTTCTTCACCGCGCCGACAATGATCGCGTGATCACCACCGTCGTATTCACGCCACAACTCGCACTCGATGATCGCCGTGGCCTTGGCGAGGATCGGGTTACCCAGTTCGCTCAAGTGCCACTCGATGCCTTTGGCTTTGTCCTTTGCCTTTGCCGGCGAAGGCGTAGGCCTCGGCGGTCTGCTCGGCGGACAGCAAATGGATCGCGAATTTCTGGCTGTCGCGCAGCACCGGGTAGGTGTCGGAGGCGTAGTTGGGGCAGAACAGTACCAGCGCCGGGTCAATCGACAGCGCGCTGAAGGCGCTGGCAGTGATGCCGACGATAGCGCCGTCCGGGTCGAGGGTGGTGACCACCGTGACCCCGGACGGAAATGAGCTCATGACGTCTTTGTAAATGCCGGGTTCGATCATGTCGCAGGACTCCTAGCGCATCACAAACGGATCAGGCATCGGTGCCTGAGAGAGGTTGATCCACACCGTTTTCAGTTCGGTGTAGGCCAGCACCGAATCGATGCCGCTTTCGCGTCCATAGCCACTGTTCTTGAAACCGCCAATTGGCGCCATTGCCGATACCGCGCGGTAGGTGTTGACCCATATGATCCCTGAGCGCACGTCCCGGGCCAGACGATGGGCGCGGCCCAGATCTCGGGTCCAGATGCCGGCGGCAAGGCCAAACTGCGAGTCGTTGGCAATCGCCAGCGCTTCGGCTTCATCTTTGAAGCGAATCACCGAAGCCACCGGGCCGAAGACTTCTTCCTGCATGATCTTCATCGAGTTGCGGTCGCACTCGAACAGCGTCGGCTCGTAGAACCAGCCGTCACCGAGGTCGGCCGGACGCTTGCCGCCGGTGCGCAACCGCGCGCCTTCAGCGATGGCATCCGCCACCAGACCTTCGACCACCGCCAATTGCTGCGCGGTGGCCATCGGACCCATTTCACTGTGGTCGTCCTGCGGGTTGCCGATGCGGATGCGACGGGCGCGTTCCACCAGTCGGCTGACGAATTCGTCGTAGATTTCGTCCTGTACCAGCAGGCGCGAACCGGACACGCAGCTCTGGCCCGAGGCGGCGTAGATCCCGGCGATGGCACCGTTGATCGCGCTGTCCAGGTCGGCGTCGGCGAAGATGATGTTCGGCGACTTGCCGCCCAGTTCCAGCGACAGCTTGGCGAAGTTCTCGGCGCTGCTGCGCACCACATGCCGGGCCGTGGCCGCGCCGCCGGTGAAGGCGATCTTGCGGATCAGCGGATGGCGGGTGAGGGCGGCGCCGGTGCTCGGGCCGTAACCGGTGACAACGTTGACCACGCCCGGTGGAATCCCGGCTTCGAGGGCCAGACGCGCCAGCTCAAGGATGGTTGCCGACGCATGTTCGGACGGCTTGATCACAATCGTGTTGCCGGCGGCGAGGGCCGGCGCCAGTTTGATCGCGGTCAGGTACAGCGGGCTGTTCCACGGAATGATCGCGGCGACCACGCCCATCGCTTCGTGCACGGTGTAGGCAAACAGGTCGGGCTTGTCCAGCGGCAGGGTGCCGCCTTCGAGCTTGTCGGCCAGGCCTGCGGTGTAATGGAAAAACTCCGGCAGGTAACCGACCTGACCACGGGTTTCGCGGATCAGCTTGCCGTTGTCGCGGCTTTCCAGCTGCGCCAGTTGTTCCTTGTTTTCCGCGATCAGGTCACCGAGACGCCGCAGCAGTTTGCCGCGCGCGGTGGCGGTGAGGCCGCGCCAGGCCGGGCTGTCGAAGGCAGTCTGCGCCGCTTGCACGGCGCGTTCGACATCGGCTTCATCGGCGTCAGGCAGTTCGGCCCAGGCTTGCGCGCTGGCCGGGTTGAGGCTTTCGAAAGTCTTGCCGGAGAGGGCGTCGACCCATTCTCCGCCGATGCACATCTGGAAGCGTTGGAGTGTCATGCAACGATCCCCTTTATAGGGTTTTGTCGGGCGTGTGCGTAGTCGAGAAATTGCAGCAGCGTCTGGTTGACCAGGCGCGGCGACTCTACCGGCATCATATGCCGTTGCTCGGGCAGTACCGCAACCTTCGCACCGGGGATGCGCCGGGCCAGTTGCTCGGCCATTTCCGGGGTGGAACCGGGGTCAAGTTCGCCGGTGGCGATCAGCGTCGGTGCCTGGATGCTGCCGAGGTCGTCGGCGCGGTACATGTCCTGAGTGGCGAACAATTCGTAGGTGGTCAGGTAGCCCTGCGGGTCGTTGCCGGCCAGGGTCTGACGAATGGCCGCAATCTGCGCCGGGTTCGCCGCCTGATATTCGCGGCTGAACCAGCGCGACAGCGCCGCTTCGGCATTGGCGTCCGGCCCGTGTTCGGCGGCCTGCGCGGTACGGGCGATGACCCCGGCACGTTGTTCCTCGCTGCGGTTGAACACGCTGTTGAGCACCACCAGGCTTTGCAGGCGCTCGGGGTAATGCAGGGCAAACGCCCGCGCCACCAGGCCGCCCATGGAGAAACCGATCACCGCTGCCTGGGGCAGATTCAGGTGATCGAGCAGCTCCAGCAACTGATCGGCATAACCGAGCAGGCCGGTGCCGCTGGCCGGGCGCGGGCTGGCGCCGTGGCCGAGCATGTCGTAGGCGATCACCTGGTATTGGGCAGACAGGCCAACGATCTGGCCGCCCCACATTTCTTTATTCAGGCCCACGCCGTGGATCAAGACCACGGGCTGGCCTTGGCCGGTCGCCAGGTAACTGGTGCCAGCCGGGGTGAGTTCAGCGGTGAGCCGAATCATGGAGCGCTCCTGCAATGCCTTTTTTATTGTGATTACTGGGCTTTTTCGGCGGCCAGTTCTTCCAGATCGATGTAGCGGTTGCCGATGCGCGGGTGCAGTCGACCACCGTCGGCGCAACCGAGCACCACGACGATTTCGTCGGCACGCGGCGCGTCTTCGATCTGCATTTCCAGGGTGATGTAATGCGAGCGCAGACCTTCGTCGTCCTTGTGCATCATCGGAATCTGGATCGACGTGCCCGGGCCGCCGCGCTTGTTGGTGAAGCTCAGGTAGCTCTTGGCCTTGACCGCTTCGCGGTAGTGGTTGCCGAAGCGCAGGGTGTGGATCACGGCCGAGGCGTGTTCGATTTCGCCGTCAGCGCCGACCACTGCCGCTTTGCCGTAAGCCTCGATCTTCTCGGCGCCACCGATGATGCCCACCAGACGCTCGACCATCATGGCGCCGAGGTCGGAGCAGTTGGCGCGGATTTGCGGTTTCAGATCTTCGACGAAGCCGTTGCCGACCCACGGGTTCTTCATCACTACGGCCAGGCCAACCATAGTCACTGGCTTGTCCGTGGCCTTGCCGCCTTCGATGAAGGTTTCTTCGACATAGCTGACGATCTTGCGAATTTCGAAACTCATGAGCTGCTCCGTTGGGGATTGAAAGTGTCTGTGCGTCTGATGGTATACCATAATACCGATCGTGCAAGTCCCCCACGCAAGATTTGCCGCATCGATCCGGCGAATGGCGGTGTATTCGCCTGCCGTCCTCATCAATCCAGCACGACGCGATATCGATGTAGGAGCTGCGGCACGCTGCGATCTTTTTGATCTTGTTTTTAAAAAAACC
>NZ_JABULD010000027.1:0-1196 GCF_014060985.1 Pseudomonas sp. MD195_PC81_125 | reverse complement strand
CTCTGTGGGAGGCTGGCTTGCCAGCGATGGCGGTGGGCCAGGCGACAGGTGCTCTGAATCAGACCGCTTCGTTAAGGATCAACGTACGGTAATGCCCAGGATTGGACCCCGACCACTTGCGAAACGCCTTGTAGAACGAACTCGCATCGGCGAACCCCAGCCGCGTGGCGATCTCGACGAAGCTGATCGATGGCTCCGCCAGCCAACTGATCGCCAACTCCTTGCGCACGCTGTCCTTGAGACCCTGATAGGTCTGCCCTTCCTCGGACAAACGCCGGCGCAGGGTCGAGGCGGACATGCACAGTTGCTGCGCCAGCGCCTCGGTCTCCGGCCATTGTTCGGCGGGTAACTGCCGCAGGTCCTGCTTGATGCGGCTGGCAAGGCTCTCTGGATCGCGGTACTTCACCAGAATGTTCGCCGGCGCATGGGCCAGAAAGCGTTTCAATTCCTCGGCCGTGCGTTTGATCGGCAGATCAAGGCAGTCAGCGGCGAAAATCATCCGTGTACGCGGACGTTCGAAACGCAGGTTTTCCGAGAACATCACCCGATAGTCGTCGCAGAAATCAGGTTCCGCGCAGCGCAGTTCGATCGCCAGGATCGGAATCCGCCGCCCCGCCAGCCAGCAGGCCACGCCGTGGACGATCATCCAATAGGTGAAATAGGTAAACGCGCGGCGCGGTTGCGGGTCGTCTTCGAGCAGGACGATTTCCGCCAGGCTCTGCTGATGCACCAGTTGCGCGGGCATTTTTTCCAGCATCAGCGAGAGAAAACTCAAGCCCATGTTCAGGCCGGCGGCCAGCGTCGATTGCGCCATGGCGCTGCGGCAGAGGAATTCGAGGCTGCCGGACCTGAGCCGGCGCGGATCCATGCCAAAGAACTCGTCATCGCCGCGCCGGGCCAGCAAGCGCCAGAGTCTGGCGTATTGCGAGGCAGGTACCCGACCTTGCTCGCTGTGCAGCAGCGCCGGAGCAATCCCGACCTTGTTCAAGACTTCATCCGTGGCCACGCCCGGGGCACAACTTTGCAGCAGCGCTTCACGCACCAGCTGCACGGCGATGGTGTCTTTTTCCGACATGGAGCGAGGCAGACCTTGTGGTTTTCGGGTGACGGGCATCTTACCCCAGTCATCCGATTCACCGAAAACCCTGTAGGAGCTGCCGAAGGCTGCGATCTTTTGACTTTTGATTTTTAAAAAA
>NZ_JABULD010000010.1:0-4688 GCF_014060985.1 Pseudomonas sp. MD195_PC81_125 | reverse complement strand
AACGCGCCACCGGCAMCCCTGATCGGTGCCGGCGTCGGACTGGTGCTGGTGGCGCAACAGGCATGGCTGGGCCTGCCATGGCTGACCTACTTTGCCATGGCGGTGGTCTGCGGATTCTTCTCCTATCACGCGATCGGCAAAGGCGGATACACCGCCCTGCTCTCGGCGATTACCGTCTTAATCGTTGCCGGTCATGGCGACAACCCGATCACCGACGGCTTGTGGCGCGGGGTCGACATCCTGATCGGCATCGCCCTGGCCCTCGCCTTTTCCTTCGCCCTGCCGCTGTACGCGGTGTATTCGTGGCGCTACAACCTGGCCGATGCCCTGCGCGACTGCGCCACGTTGTACGGGCGAATCATCAGCGGCCAACCGGTCAGCGCCGATGAACACCTGAAGCTGATGGGCAGGGTGACCGCGGTGATGGTGCAACTGCGCTCGCTGATGCCTTCGGTGTCCAAGGAAGTGAAAATTTCCATGACCGAACTGGACGCGATTCAACGCAACCTGCGCATGTGCGTCAGCACGCTGGAAATCCTCGGCAACACCCGCCCGGATGCGAACGACCCCGACGCCATGGCGCACCTGCAATCGGCACTGCGGGCCGAGCACCGGGTGATCCGCGTGCAACTGATCGGCATGGCCCGGGCCTTGAAGTCCGGCGCCACGCAGCGCCTGCAGCGCCCGCTGGAGTTGCCGGACGCCAGTCTCGACACTCCGGTCTACAGCACACTGGACGGTTACCGGTTGCTGACCCGACAACTGGCCGCGAACATTGGTGAACTGCGCCAACGCCTGGCGATGACGGCGCCGCGCTGGAACATCTGAGCCAGCGGAAAAATCCGTGTAACAAAGCGGACACCATCACTACAATGCGCCCACAACGGATGTGACATGGACGCATAAATGCAATTCAGGAAGAGTATCAACGCCCTGCGGGCACTGGCCGTGCTGTCGGTCGTGCTGTTTCATTTCAAGGTGCCAGGGTTCGAGGGCGGGTTTGCCGGGGTTGACGTGTTCTTCGTCATCTCCGGATTCCTGATGACCGGCATCATCGTCAATGGCGTGCAACAACAGAACTTTTCCCTCCTCGGCTTCTACGCCTCTCGCGCCCGCCGCATTATTCCTGCCCTGCTGGTGCTGTGCGTTACGCTGCTGGTCTTCGGTTATCTGTACCTGCCGCTGGACGACTTGCGCGAGACGATCCGCACGATCAAGAGCAGTCTGCTATTCAGTTCGAACTTCAGTTTCGCCGAAAGCGGCAATTATTTTGCCGCACCCCTGCACGAAAACTGGTTGTTGCATACCTGGTCACTGTCGGTCGAATGGCAGTTCTATCTGCTCTATCCCGTGCTGATCATGGGTTTGCACAAGTGCTTCGGCGCCGATAAAACCCGCTTTGCCCTGGTTGCCCTGGCGTTGATGTCGCTCGCGGCGTCCATCATCGTGACCCGCGTCAACCCGACGTTCGCCTTCTACATGCTGCCCACCCGCGCCTGGGAAATGATCGCTGGCGGCCTGGTTTTTTTGTTTCCGCTACGATTGAGCCCGCGCGGCGGCGCGATTTGCGAAAGTCTCGGCCTGCTGGCGATTGCCGTCAGTGTGCTGGGCTTTTCTGAAGCCGATCTGTGGCCGGGCTACCTGGCACTGCTGCCGGTGCTGGGGGACGATGCTGGTGATTCACGGCAATACCCGGTCGGTGTTCAGCAGCAATTCTGCGCTGCAATTTGTCGGGAGTATTTCCTACTCGGTGTATCTGTGGCATTGGCCGCTGGTGGTGCTGCTGTACTTGTGCGGGCTGTTGACCAGTTGGCCACATGTGATCGGCGCGATCATCGCCTCGTTCACGCTCGGCACCCTGTCCTTCTACCTGGTGGAATCGAAGGTGAAGAAAGGTACGACCGCCACACGCACAGTCATCAAATTCGCGTCGCTGACGGTGGCTGTGGTTGCCGTGTCGGCAGTCACGTCGTCGCTGGTCAAGCAGCATCCCGATTGGCGCCCGGCGCTGGTCGAACTCGGTCAGCCGGAATACACCAGCAAACTGTATCCGCAGGAATGCTACCCCAACGCTTATGCAGCGGCGGATTGCAAACTCGGCACAGGCGAGGTGTCGGTGATTCTGTATGGCGACAGCCACGCGCAATCGACTGCAGCAGCGGTGCAGATAGATAACCCTCAAGCGGCGCTGTCTTGGTCACGGGGCGGTTGCCCGACCCTGGCGCACTTCGCCATGCACGACAAAACCGTCGAAAGCCAATGTCGAGGCTTCAATCAGGAAAAGCTGCAACAACTGAAAACCGCGTACGCCGGCGTGCCCGTGGTGCTGTTCAGCCGCGCGGCGCTGTACGCGGATTCAGGGCGGGAAAACAGCTATCGGATTTCCTTTCCCGAGCGTCAGGCCGCGTTTGCCGAAGCCTATACCGAAGAGTACGTCAGCACGGTCTGCTCAATCGCTGAAAACCATCCGGTGTATATCGTCAAACCGATCCCGGAAATGCCCTTCAGCGTCTACAAGGGTTTGAATCTGAATCAGCGGTTGTTCGGGCAAACCTCGGACATTTCCCTGCCGTTACAGGCTTACGAGAAACGCAATCGCATCGCCATCGCGACCATCGAAGCGGCGGCCAGCCGCTGTAACGCGACGGTAATCGACCCGACGCCGTACCTGTGCCCCGATGGCCACTGCATGGGCTCCATGGACGGCGTCCCGCTGTACTTTGACGACAACCATCTGGTGGATGCCGGCAATCAGCAGTTGAAAGGACTGTTCCGGGCTGTGATCAAACCGATCTGAGCTGACGCCGGGCTTTCAAGCCCCAGCCCTGTTGCATCCCGGCGGCGGCCAGCAGAATCGCCGCCACGCCGACCCATTGCAGGATTTGCAGGCGATGGCCGAAGGCAAACCAGTCGACGAAGATCGCCGCAATCGGGTAGATGAACGACAGCGCACCGGTCAGGGCGGTCGGCAGTTTCTGGATCGCGCCGTACAGCAGCACATACATCAGGCCGGTGTGGACGATGCCCAGCGTCACCAGACTGGCCCAGGCTCCGTGTGTTTGCGGCAAGCCGTTGAAGTGCGCGAACGGCGCAAGCAACAGCACTCCGGTGCAGACCTGGATCAGCGCGATCAGATGCGGCGGCGTGCCGGTCAGACGCTTGATGATCAGCGCCGCGATCGCGTAAAGCAACGCCGCGCCCAGCGCCAGCGCAATGCCCAGCAGATATTCGTGACCGCTCTCGCCCTGCCCGCCGTGGGCGCTGACGATCGCCAGCATGCCAAGGAAGGAAATCGCTAGCCAGAACAGTTTCTGCAAGGTGATTTTCTCGCCGAGAAACAGTGCCGCCAGGCCAACCAGCATGAACGGCTGCACGTTGTAGACGGCCGTCCCGATGGCAATTGAGGCCCGGGAATACGAAGCGAACAACAGCACCCAGTTGCCAACAATCGCGGCGCCGCTGAGGACGGCCAACAGGAACGTGGTACGGGTCAGAATGCCCGGACGCAGGAAGCCGAACGCGGCACAGATCAGCAGCAAGGTGCCGGCGCCGAACACGCAGCGCCAGAACACCACGTCCAGCACCGGCTGCCCGGAGACCAGCACGAACCAGCCAATGGTCCCGGAAATCAGCATGGCAGCGGTCATTTCCAATGAACCACGGCGGATTGAGTTGTCCATCATCGATCTCCCTAAACGTTTTGACGAAAGCGTGGGCAAAGTATGCCAAGCCGGCTCCCTGCGCCTCCAGCGCAAAAAGCAGGCTAAACTCGATTTTTGCCTTTTTTATCGCGGGTGGTTTCCCGCAAATGCCTTATGCCGGAGTTGCGCCATGACCGACGATATCGACCAGATCCTCATCAGCGCCCTGATGGAAGACTCACGCCGCTCGCTCAAGGCACTGGCGCAGATCAGCGGCCTGTCGTCGCCCAGCGTGGCCGAGCGCCTGCGCCGACTGGAGGAGCGCGGCGTGCTCAAGGGCTATACGGTTGAGATCGACCCGAAATGCTTCGGCTATCAACTGCAGGCCATCGTCCGGGTGAGACCGCTGCCGGGGCAATTGCAGGAAGTGGAACGACAGATCCTGTCAATTCCGGAATTCACCGAGTGCGACAAAGTCACCGGGGAGGACTGCTTCATCGCCCGCCTGCACGTGCGCTCGATGGAACAGCTCGACACCCTGCTCGACCGCCTCAACACGCTGGCCGAAACCAACACTGCGATCGTCAAGAAGACACCGGTCAAACGCCGCTTGCCGCCGATGGCGTGAGTGCTTTTTGCGCGTGTTCGGCGTAGATTGAGATTTTTCCGGCGAAGGATTGGCGGTAATGAAATTTCAGGCATTGATGCTGTCGGCAGTATTGCTCACCGGGTGCGGGACGGTGCAAACGGTTGCGTTCAGCGACAAGTTTTCCGTGGACCAGCTGAAAACCGAGAAAACCTACTGTGGCGCAGTTCCGCGCATTTACAGCGGTGCGACCTACGACTTTTGCATGCTGCACGCCGAAAAACCGGATGACGTCGACGCGTTCAATTACAACAATGCCTCTTTTGGCCTGGTGGTAGATGCCGCGGTTTCGGGTGTGCTGGATACATTTCTGCTGCCCTACACCATTTACAAACAACAGGCCGATGGCAGCATCGTGATCAACTGATCTGCTTTTCGCAGACAACAAAAAACCCGCCGAT
>NZ_JABULD010000333.1:0-692 GCF_014060985.1 Pseudomonas sp. MD195_PC81_125 | reverse complement strand
CGAACTGACCCTGCAGGGTGATGTGCTGCGCAAGATGCCGCTGGTGGGCTGGAGCAATCCGGAAGGCGTGACCGTGTTGCAAAACGGCCTGATGGCGATCGTCGATGAGCGCGAACACCTGCTCTCCATCGTCAAGGTCGATGCCGAAACCCGCGAACTGCAGCGCGACCAATTCCCGAAATACGACCTGGGCCCCTCGAAAGACCAGAACAAGGCGTTCGAGGCGATCACCTGGGATCCGCGCAATCAACAGTTGCTGCTGGGCGAAGAACGGCCGCCGGCGCTGTTCACCTGGAAAAGCGACGGCAGCCAGATCCTCAAAGGCGACAAGCAGAAGCTGGCCAATGATGAGCTGGATATCCGCAACCTCTCGGCGCTGGCCATCGACCCGCGTACCGGCCACACCCTGGTGCTGTCCGCCGATTCGCATCTGTTGCTGGAGCTGGACGAGAAGGGCGAGCAAGTCAGCTTCATGACCCTTCTGGGCGGCTTCAACGGTTTGAAGAGCACCATTCCCCGCGCCGAAGGCGTGACCATGGACGACGCGGGTACGCTGTACATGGTCAGTGAGCCGAACCTGTTCTACCGCTTCGAAAAGCAGAAATAACCACCGTTCACTAATCCTCGTGTAGGAGCTGCCGCAGGCTGCGATCTTTTGCTTTTGTTTTTCAAGATCAAAAGATCGCAGCCTG
>NZ_JABULD010000452.1:0-1721 GCF_014060985.1 Pseudomonas sp. MD195_PC81_125 | reverse complement strand
GTACCTTCGGTATGGAAGGCATGTTCCGTCAGCTGGGCATCTACTCCTCTGTCGGCCAGCTCTACGAGCCAGTCGATAAAGACCAGGTAATGTTCTACAAGGAAGACCAGAAAGGTCAGATCCTTGAAGAAGGCATCAACGAAGCGGGCGCCATGAGTTCCTTCATCGCCGCCGGTACTTCGTACTCCAGCCACAACCAGCCGATGCTGCCGTTCTACATCTTCTACTCGATGTTCGGCTTCCAGCGTATCGGTGACCTGGCCTGGGCCGCTGGCGACAGCCGCACCCGTGGCTTCCTGATCGGCGGCACCGCCGGCCGTACCACCCTGAACGGTGAAGGCCTGCAACACGAAGACGGTCACAGCCACCTGCTGGCCGCGACCATCCCGAACTGCCGCACCTACGATCCGACCTACGGCTACGAGCTGGCGGTGATCATTCAGGACGGCATGAAGAAGATGACCGAAGAGCAGCAGGACATCTTCTATTACATCACCGTGATGAACGAGTCGTACCAGCAGCCAGCCATGCCGGCCGGTGCCGAAGAAGGCATCAAGAAAGGCATGTACCTGCTCGAAGAAGACACCCGCGATGCAGCGCACCACGTGCAACTGATGGGCTCCGGCACCATCCTGCGTGAAGTGCGTGAAGCGGCGAAGATCCTGCGTGAAGAGTTCAACATCGGCGCTGACGTATGGAGCGTCACCAGCTTCAACGAACTGCGTCGCGACGGCCTGGCCGTAGAGCGCAGCAACCGTCTCAAGCCTGGCCAGAAGCCCAAGCAGAGCTACGTTGAAGAGTGCCTGAGCGGCCGTAAAGGTCCGGTCATTGCCTCTACCGACTACATGAAGCTGTTCGCCGAGCAGATCCGTCAGTGGGTACCGTCCAAGGAATTCAAAGTCCTGGGCACCGACGGTTTCGGCCGCAGCGACAGCCGCAAGAAACTGCGTCATTTCTTCGAAGTCGACCGTCATTTCGTGGTGTTGGCAGCCCTGGAAGCACTGGCTGACCGTGGTGATATCGAACCTAAAGTCGTGGCCGAGGCCATCGTCAAGTTCGGCATCGACCCGGAAAAACGCAACCCACTGGACTGCTGAGGAGACATTTTGTGAGCGAACTCATTCGCGTACCTGACATCGGCAGCGGTGAAGGTGAAGTAATTGAACTGTTTGTGAAGGTCGGCGACCGTATCGAAGCCGACCAGAGCATCCTGACCCTGGAATCGGACAAGGCCAGCATGGAAGTGCCGGCCCCGAAAGCCGGTGTCATCAAGAGCCTGAAAGTGAAGCTGGGCGACCGCCTGAAAGAAGGCGACGAACTGCTCGAGCTGGAAGTCGAGGGCGCCGCGCAAGCGGCTCCTGCGCCTGCCGCTGCACCGGCCAAAGCCGAAGAAAAACCGGCTGCTGCCGCTCCTGCTGCTGCCGCGCCAGCCGCTGCCCCGGCTGCCGCTTCGGTGCAGCAAGTGCACGTGCCGGACATCGGTTCGTCGGGCAAGGCCCAGATCATCGAGATCCAGGTCAAGGTCGGCGACACCGTCGAGGCTGATCAGTCGCTGATCACCCTGGAATCCGACAAGGCCAGCATGGAAATCCCGTCGCCTGCCGCAGGCGTGGTCAAGGCCATCAGCGTCAAGCTCAACGACGAAGTCGGCACTGGCGACCTGATTCTGGATCTGGAAGTGGCGGGCGCTGCGGCCCCGGCTGCGGCCGCTCCGGCTCAGG
>NZ_JABULD010000674.1:0-2771 GCF_014060985.1 Pseudomonas sp. MD195_PC81_125 | reverse complement strand
CATTCCAAATGTGGGAGCGAGCTTGCTCGCGAAGAGGCCCGTCCAGACAACACAAAAACCACTGCCCGACAGAGGCAGAGAACCTCAATAACCGTGAGGCAAAAAACCGTGATCGAGACCCTGAACCACCTCCCGCACCCGCACGAAAGTGCGGCCGCCCTCGCCGGCCATTTCACTGATCTGGCACCACCGCTCAATGCCCGGCAGGCACATCTTGAAGCCTCGCGCTGCCTGTATTGCTATGACGCACCTTGCGTCAACGCGTGCCCGAGCGAGATCGATATTCCGTCGTTCATCCGCAACATCCATCAGGACAACGTGCCCGGTGCGGCGCAGAAAATCCTTTCGGCGAACATCCTCGGCGGCAGTTGCGCCCGGGTCTGCCCGACGGAAATCCTCTGTCAGCAAGCCTGCGTGCGCAACAACGCTCAGGAATGTGCGCCGGTGCTGATCGGCCTGCTGCAGCGCTATGCCGTGGACAACGCGAATTTCACCGAGCACCCGTTCCAGCGTGCGGCGAGCACCGGCAAGCGCATCGCCGTGGTCGGCGCCGGGCCAGCGGGTTTGTCCTGTGCCCACCGCAGTGCCATGCACGGCCACGACGTGGTGATTTTCGAAGCACGGGAAAAGGCAGGCGGCCTCAATGAATACGGGATCGCCAAGTACAAACTGGTCGACGACTACGCGCAGAAGGAGCTGGATTTCCTCCTGCAGATCGGCGGCATCGAAATCCGTCACGGACAGAAACTCGGCGAGAACCTGACCCTCAGCGAGCTGCATCAGCAGTTCGACGCGGTGTTCCTCGGCCTCGGCCTGAATGCCAGCAAACAGCTCGGCCTGGCCCACGAAGACGCGCCCGGCCTGCTCGCCGCCACCGACTACATCCGCGAACTGCGCCAGGCCGATGACCTGACGCAACTGCCACTGGCCGAACGCTGCATCGTCCTCGGCGCCGGCAACACCGCCATCGACATGGCCGTGCAAATGGCCCGCCTCGGAGCGCGTGACGTGAATCTGGTGTATCGCCGGGGTGCGGCGGACATGGGCGCGACCGGTCATGAACAGGACATTGCCAAGGCCAATCAGGTACGCCTGCTGACCTGGGCGCAACCGGAAGAAGTGCTGCTCGATGCGCGAGGCAAGGTGCGCGGCATGCGTTTTGCCCGAACCGATCTGGTCGACGGTCGCCTGCAAACCACGGGCGAAACTTTCGAACTGGCCGCCGACGCGATCTTCAAAGCCATCGGCCAGGCCTTCGACAGCAGCGCCCTCACCGACCCGCTGGCGCGTGAGCTCAAGCGTCAGGGCGAACGGATTCAGGTCGACGACAACCTGCGCACCAGCATCCCCGGCGTGTATGCCGGCGGCGACTGCACCAGTCTCGATCAAGACCTCACCGTGCAAGCCGTACAGCACGGCAAACGCGCCGCCGAGGCGATCAACGCGCAACTGATGCTCAACGTGGAGGCTGCGTAAATGGCCGATCTCTCGATTGTCTTCGCCGGTATCAAAGCCCCCAACCCGTTCTGGCTGGCCTCCGCGCCGCCAACCGACAAGGCCTACAACGTGGTCCGCGCCTTCGAGGCCGGCTGGGGCGGTGTGGTCTGGAAAACCCTGGGTGAAGACCCGGCGGCGGTCAACGTCTCGTCGCGCTACTCGGCACACTACGGCAACAACCGTGAAGTGCTGGGGATCAACAACATCGAACTGATCACCGACCGCTCGCTGGAAATCAACCTGCGTGAAATCACCCAGGTGAAGAAGGACTGGCCGGATCGTGCGCTGATCGTCTCGTTGATGGTGCCGTGCGTGGAGGAATCGTGGAAACACATCCTGCCACTGGTGGAGGCCACCGGCGCTGACGGCATCGAGCTGAATTTCGGTTGCCCGCACGGCATGCCCGAACGCGGCATGGGCGCGGCGGTGGGTCAGGTGCCGGAATACGTCGAGCAGGTCACCCGCTGGTGCAAGACCTATTGCTCGCTGCCGGTGATCGTCAAGCTGACGCCGAACATCACCGACATCCGCGTCGCCGCCCGCGCGGCCCATCGCGGTGGCGCCGATGCGGTGTCGCTGATCAACACCATCAACTCGATCACCAGCGTCGACCTGGAACACATGGTCGCCCTGCCCACCGTCGGCAGCAAAAGCACCCACGGCGGTTATTGCGGCTCGGCGGTCAAACCGATTGCGCTGAACATGGTCGCCGAGATCGCCCGTGATCCGCAGACCCAAGGCCTGCCGATCTGCGGCATTGGCGGCATCGGCAGCTGGCGTGACGCGGCGGAGTTCATGGCGCTGGGCAGCGGCGCGGTGCAGGTGTGCACGGCGGCGATGCTGCATGGCTTCCGGATTGTCGAGGAGATGAAGGACGGGCTGTCGCGCTGGATGGACAGCCAAGGCTACGCCAACATCGCCGAGTTTTCCGGGCGTGCGGTGGGCAATACCACTGACTGGAAGTACCTGGACATCAACTATCAGGTCATTGCCAGGATTGATCAGGACGCGTGCATCGGTTGCGGGCGTTGCCACATTGCTTGCGAGGACACGTCACACCAGGCGATCAGCAGCCTGAAGCAGGCCGACGGCACGCATAAATATGAAGTGATCGATGATGAGTGTGTCGGCTGCAACCTGTGCCAAATCACCTGCCCGGTAGCGGACTGTATCGAGATGGTGCCGATGGAGACCGGCAAGCCGTTTCTGGACTGGAATCATGATCCGCGCAATCCCTATCATGTCGCGGTCTGATTTCTTAAGATCAAAAGATC
>NZ_JABULD010000758.1:0-728 GCF_014060985.1 Pseudomonas sp. MD195_PC81_125 | reverse complement strand
AATTATCGGGGCGTTTTTGTTGGGGGTCGCGACCTGCGACCAGGTCGGTTACGGTTGTATCAGGCCACCAGATCGTTGGCGCTGAAACTGTTTACACCCACCAGTTGGATCTCGAAGTCCGCACCGGCGTTGCCGCTGACGTTACCGGACAGCACGTGGTCGACGAAGCGCACTTGACCGGCGCCAGTGAAATCGCCCGCACCAATAAAGGTGAAGCCGTTGAAGCCAGCAGTCAGCAAGTTGGCATCAAACTTCGTCAGGTCGATCTTGTCGCCTTGCGCGCTGTTGAAGTCAGTGATGACGTCGCGCAGATTGCCAGTACCGGTTTCGTTCCAGGCGTTGAACACGAAGGTGTCAGCACCTGAACCACCCGTCAACGTATCGGTGCCCAGACCGCCGATGAGAAAGTCATTGCCGGCTCCGCCGTTGAGCAGGTTGTTGCCGTCGTTGCCTGTCAATGCGTTGTTCAGGGCGTTGCCGGTACCGTTGAGGTTGCTGCTGCCTGTCAGTTCGAGATTTTCCAGGTTGTCACCCAGAGTCCAGTTCACCGACGACCGTACGGTATCTATTTCACTGGCCAGAGTGCTGGTTTCGATGACCGTGTCGCCGGCGTTGTCGACGATGTAGGTGTCGTTGCCCAGACCGCCGATCATGGTATCGGCGCCCAGGCCGCCATCGAGGGTGTTGTTGCCATCGTTGCCGGTCATGCGGTTGTTCAGCTCGTTGCC
>NZ_JABULD010000666.1:0-3388 GCF_014060985.1 Pseudomonas sp. MD195_PC81_125 | reverse complement strand
CAGCTCCCACAGGGGTTTGGTGGGTCAGGAAATGGGTGGACGCAACACCAGCGCAAACAGTTCACCATGCCCGTTCACGTTGAGCTTGTGATAGAGATTGCGCCGATGAACCTTCACCGTCTCCGGCGAAATCCCCATCTGCTGGGCGATGGCCTTGCTGGAGAACCCTTGCAGAATCAGCCGCGCGGTGTCGACTTCGCGCAGGGTCAGACGCGCGTCGAAGCGATCAAGCAGCGTCGCCAGATCCCCCGCCACCGGCTCGGTGCCGGTCCCTTGCGGCGGCAATAGCTGCACGTGACGGCGCATCGCCGCCAGCACCCAGTCGCGCACGCACAACAGACGGCCCTGCTCGACCAGATCGAAAGCCGTCGAGCGCCCCAGCGACAGGCCCAGTACACCGCCCTCGACGTTGATCATGAACTGCAACTCGTCCTCACCGACCACCGAGCGAAAGTAGCTCTGGTAATACTCGCTGTGCAGAAACTGATCCGGCGCCACCGAAGCCAGACTGTGCAGGCCATCGGCGATGCCGGTCGAGGCGGTTTGGTAGAACGGATCAAGCAGGTACATCCCGGCGCTGTAGCTGGCCAGCTCTTCCTGCTCGTCGGCGCGGCCCTTGCTGTCGAAGTCGATCAGCAACTGCGGCGCCTGCCCCGCCTTCATCAGCGCCACTAATGCGTTGTCCAGCGGCACCAGCAGCCGCAGCGTGTCCACCAGCGCACGCCAGAAAGCGTCCTGGCCGACGGCGGCAAACACCCGCGCCAGACTTTGATGCACCGGCAACTCCTGCAACAACGCGTCCACGCACTACCCCTTTTGTGTAACCCATGATGGGAATGGGTCAGGCGCGCCTGCCCCGATAGGCTGAGCACTCCTGTCAATCACCGGCCTGCCGCAGGCCAGGAGTGCCGCATCATGCGTTGTCGTCGTGGCTATATCAACCGGGGCATCAACCTTGGCCTGCTCGCCTGTCTGGGCGTCACATTCGCTGCCAGTGCCGCCGACGCACCGAGCGTGCACGTCTACAACTGGTACGACTACATCGGCCCCACGACCCTGGCTGATTTCAAGCGCGACAGCGGTATTCAGCCGGTTTACGACACCTTCGACAGTGCCGAAGTGCTCGAAGGCAAACTGTTGACCAGCCGCAGCGGTTACGACGTGGTGGTGGCGAGCAACTTCAGCTTGCCGACGCTGATCAAGGCCGGCGCCCTCGCCCCGCTGCCGCGCGATCAACTGCCGGGCTGGAAGAATCTGGACAGCGATCTGCTGAGCAAACTGGCCAACAACGACCCCGGCAATCAATACGCCGTGCCTTATCTGTGGGGCACCAACGGCATCGGCTACAACGTCGACAAGGTGCGCGCCGCGCTCGGCGACAAGGCGCCGCTGGATTCCTGGGATCTGGTATTCAAGGAAGAGAACCTCGCCAGGCTTGGTCAGTGCGGGGTGGCGATGCTCGACTCGCCATCGGAAATGCTCCCGGTGGCCCTGCATTACCTCGGGTTGCCGCCCAACAGCACCGATCCCGAGGACTATCAGAAAGCCGAAGCGCTGCTGCTCAAGTTGCGCCCGCACATTGCCTACTTCAACTCGTCGAAATTCATCAGTGACCTGTCCAACGGCAACATCTGCGTGGCGGTGGGCTGGTCCGGGGCAATGCTCGAAGCCAAGACCAACGCCGAGCAGGCCAACAACGGTGTGAAGATCGCCTACAGCCTGCCCAAGGAAGGCGCGCCGGTGTGGTTTGACACGCTGGTGCTGCTCAAGGATGCGCCGAACCGCACTCAGGGTCTGGCGTTCATCGACTACCTGTTGCGCCCGGAAGTGATCGCGCCGGTCAGTGATCACCTGTCGTACCCCAACGGCAACCGCGCCGCGACTCCGCTGGTGGCCGCAGCCACGCGGGA
Source organism: Pseudomonas sp. MD195_PC81_125 (assembly GCF_014060985.1). Classification (NCBI taxonomy): domain Bacteria; kingdom Pseudomonadati; phylum Pseudomonadota; class Gammaproteobacteria; order Pseudomonadales; family Pseudomonadaceae; genus Pseudomonas; species Pseudomonas sp. MD195_PC81_125. The sequence goes on along the minus strand of NZ_JABULD010000666.1, from coordinate 1,478 downwards.
TAACCCGGCGGTGTATCCGTCAGCGGCGGCGATGGCCACGTTGTACACCCTGGAACCGCTGCCCAAAGCCACCGAACGCGTGCGCACGCGGGTGTGGAGCAAGGTCAAGAACGGCCAGTAACCCAACCCATTTCCCCTGTGGGAGCGAGCTTGCTCGCGAATGCGTCGGGTCAGTCAACATCTCCTTTGAATGACACACCGCCTTCGCGGGCAAGCCACGCTCCCACAGGGTTTTGTGTTCAGCCCCACTCATTCATTTCTGCCTAGTTATAGAGAGACAACCCATGAAACCCCGTGCCCCGTGACCTCAACATCCGCATCGGCCAACTGCAACCCGGCCCGCTCAACGCCATCACCGATGTCCCCGGCGTGCGCGTCGGCCACAGTAACGTGCGTGGCCGCAGCGACGCCGGACGCGACATCTGCACCGGCGTCACCGTGATCGAACCGCGCCGTGGCTCAAGCAACCAGCAACCGTGTTTCGCCGGGGTGCATGTGCTCAACGGCAACGGCGATGCCACCGGCCTTGAGTGGATTCGCGAGGCTGGGCTGCTGACCAGTCCCATCGCCTTCACCAACACCCACAGCCTCGGCGTGGTGCGCGATGCACTGATTGCGCTGGACCGCCAACAGCAACCGGACGACGGGCGCCTCTACTGGAACATGCCGGTTGTACTGGAAACCTTCGATGGCTTGCTCAACGACATCAACGGTTTTCACGTCAAGCCCGAACATGTCGCCGAGGCGCTGAATTGCGCGCATGCCGGTGCCGTTGAAGAAGGCGCCGTCGGTGGCGGCAGCGGCATGATCTGCCATGAATTCAAGGGTGGGATCGGCAGCGCCTCACGGCGTTTGAGCAGCGCACAGGGCGGCTGGACGGTGGGCGCGATCGTGCAGGCCAACCACGGCATTCGCAGCGAGTTGCGGGTCGACGGTTATCCGGTGGGCCGTTATATGGAACAGGTGGATTCGCCGTTCCTGCGGGCTTCGCTGCCGCATCCGGGCATGGGTTCGATCGTGGTCTGCCTGGCCACTGACGCACCGCTGCTGCCGCATCAATGCACGCGTCTGGCACAGCGCGCCAGCCTTGGTCTGGCGCGCAGCGGCGGTGGCAACGAGGACCACAGCGGCGACATCTTCATCGCCTTCGCCACCGGCAACGAACAGGTGCCGCCTGCTGCCTACGAGGGCAAAGGTGCGCCGACCTGCGACGGCTTGCGCATGGTCAACAACGACCACATCAGCGAGCTGTTCCTGGCCGCCACCGAAGCGGTCGAAGAAGCGATCATCAACGCCCTGCTCGCCAGCGAGAGCACCGAGGGCAACGGGCATGCGGTGCCGGGGCTGGACAAGGAAACACTGCTCGCCGCACTGGCCAAGGCCGGCTGGCCCGGATCACGCTAACGCTACAAAAACCTGTAGGAGCTGCGGCACGCTGCGATCTTTTGATTTTTTGAAAGCAAGGTCAAAAGATCGCA
>NZ_JABULD010000374.1:0-1277 GCF_014060985.1 Pseudomonas sp. MD195_PC81_125 | reverse complement strand
GCYTTTTTCCGTAACTTCGGCGGTAACGTCGTTGCAGCTATCAGCCACCTGGGTGAAGAGCCGTCGATCAATGATCTGATCGGCAGCGTCAAGGTGATGCTGGATGCCTACCTGGACGGCCGTATTGACCGCCTGTCCGTGGTATCCAACAAGTTCATCAACACCATGACGCAACAGCCTACCGTGGAGCAGTTGATTCCACTGGTGGCGACCCCGGATCAAGAACTCAAGCACCACTGGGACTACCTCTACGAACCAGACGCCAAAGAGCTGCTAGACGGCTTGATGGTGCGCTACGTGGAGTCGCAGGTGTACCAGGCGGTGGTCGAGAACAACGCGGCCGAACAAGCTGCGCGGATGATCGCGATGAAGAACGCTACCGACAACGCCGGTGATTTGATCAGCGATTTGCAGCTGATCTACAACAAGGCGCGTCAGGCTGCGATCACCCAAGAGATCTCGGAAATCGTCGGCGGCGCTGCCGCGGTTTAACGGTTCAAATATTCAGAGGATCCAGCTATGAGTAGCGGACGTATCGTTCAAATCATCGGCGCCGTTATCGACGTGGAATTCCCACGCGACAGCGTACCGAGCATCTACGACGCTTGAAGGTTCAAGGCGCCGAAACCACTCTGGAAGTTCAGCAGCAGCTGGGCGACGGCGTGGTACGTACCATTGCGATGGGCTCGACCGAAGGCTTGAAGCGCGGTCTGGACGTCAACAACACTGGCGCAGCCATCTCCGTACCGGTCGGTAAAGCGACTCTGGGCCGGATCATGGACGTACTGGGCAACCCGATCGACGAAGCTGGCCCGATCGGCGAAGAAGAGCGCTGGGGTATCCACCGCGCCGCTCCTTCCTTCGCTGAACAAGCTGGCGGCAATGAGCTGCTGGAAACCGGCATCAAGGTTATCGACCTGGTTTGCCCGTTCGCCAAGGGCGGTAAAGTCGGTCTGTTCGGTGGTGCCGGTGTAGGCAAAACCGTAAACATGATGGAACTGATCCGTAACATCGCCATCGAGCACAGCGGTTATTCCGTGTTCGCCGGTGTGGGTGAGCGTACTCGTGAGGGTAACGACTTCTACCACGAGATGAAGGACTCCAACGTTCTGGACAAAGTGGCCCTGGTTTACGGCCAGATGAACGAGCCGCCGGGAAACCGTCTGCGCGTAGCACTGACCGGCCTGACCATGGCCGAGAAGTTCCGTGACGAAGGTAACGACGTTCTGCTGTTCGTCGACAACATCTATCGTTACACCCTGGCCGGTACTGAAGTA
>NZ_JABULD010000303.1:0-935 GCF_014060985.1 Pseudomonas sp. MD195_PC81_125 | reverse complement strand
CAGCTCCCACAGGATTTGTGCTGAAACAGAGGGTTCTGTCATACCCAAATCCATTGTGGGAGCTGGCTTGCCAGCGATGAGGCCAGAACAGGTTCCGCCGATTTAAGGCTTGGGCAGGGTGGCGACCATGGACGGTCGCTGACTCACTTCAAAGAACCAGTTGGCCAATTGCGGATTGGCGCTGCGCCAGTCCAGATCCGGATGACGCAGATCAAGGTAACCCAACGCACAGGCGACGCTGATGGCGGCCACGTCGAAATGGCTGGTCAGCTCGGCGATGGCGTCAGCTTCCAGATAGGCCAAGGCGCGGCGGATCTTCTCGCGCTGGGCCTCGAGCCATTCGTCCCAGTGCTTTTCCGGGGCGCGCAATACCAGTTCGTAACGCACCATCACCGAGGCATCCATGATTCCGTCGGCCAGCGAGGCCAGGGTCAGACGCCGCCACCGGGCCGCGCCGTCGCGGGGGATCAGCGGGTTGCCGACGTGCTGCTGGTCGAGGTATTCGAGGATTACGCGGCTGTCATGGATCACGCTGCCGTCGGCCAGACGCAGGGCCGGGATCTTGCCCAGCGGATTGTCGGCGTTGAGTGCAGCGTCCGGGCTGACCGGGCTGAGCACGCAATCTTGCAGAGCGACGCGATCCTGCTGGCCGGTCTCATGCAGCAGCACCATCACTTTGCGCACGAACGGGGAGAGCGTGTTGTGGAACAGGGTCATGCTGGGGGCGGACATGGGCAAACCTCGGTGGTCATCGAAGAACAGCAGGTTAGCCTAGCTACAACCACTGTGGCTGGCGAGGAATTGATGGTGTTCGTGAGATCGCCATCGCTGGCAAGCCAGCTCCCACAGTTTTTGCAGCGAACACAAATTTCAGATTCAGCATTAACCCCCCGTGGGAGCTGGCTTGCAGCGATGAGGCCATCACCGACAACACA
>NZ_JABULD010000675.1:0-5016 GCF_014060985.1 Pseudomonas sp. MD195_PC81_125 | reverse complement strand
CAACTGTAGGAGCTGCCGCAGGCTCGGGCCGCAATCGGACGATCTTTTGATCTTCAGGCGGCGCGCTGCCCCTCCGCCACCATCGCCGAAGCCGCCAACATCGCCCGCAACAACACCGCACACCCGGCCGCCAGATCATCCGGCGCGGCATTCTCGATTTCGTTGTGGCTGATGCCGCCTTCGCAAGGCACGAAGATCATCCCGGCCGGGCCGAGTTCGGCGAGGAAAATCGCGTCGTGGCCGGCGCCGCTGACGATGTCCATGTGTGACAAGCCCAGGCCTTTCGCCGCGCTGCGCACGGCTTCGACGCAGCCTTTTTCGAAGTACAGCGGCGGGAAGTCGGCGGTCGGGGTCAGTTCATAGGTCAGGCCGTGTTCTTCGCAGGTCGCGTCGATGACCTGCTTCACTTCGGCAATCATCGAATCGAGGCGCTCTGGCTGCAGATGGCGGAAGTCGAGGGTCATGCGCACTTCGCCGGGGATGACGTTGCGCGAACCGGGGTAGGCTTGCAGGCAACCGACGGTGCCGCAGGCGTGGGGTTGGTGGCCGAGGGCGGCGCGGTTGACTGCACCGACAATCACCGAGGCGCCGACCAGGGCGTCCTTGCGCAGGTGCATCGGCGTTGGCCCGGCGTGCGCTTCGACGCCGCGCAGTTTCAGATCAAACCACTTCTGCCCGAGCGCGCCGAGCACCACGCCGATGGTTTTCTGCTCATCTTCGAGGATCGGGCCTTGCTCGATGTGTGCTTCAAAATAGGCGCCAACCTTGTGCCCGCTGACTTTGCGTGACCCCGCGTAACCAATGGCGTTGAGCGCTTCGCCGACGGTGACGCCGTCGGCATCGACCTTGGCCAGGGTTTCTTCGAGGGTGAATTTTTCGGCGAACACGCCGGAACCCATCATGCACGGAGCAAAGCGCGAGCCTTCTTCGTTGGTCCAGACCACCACTTCCAGCGGTGCTTCGGTTTCCACGCCGAGGTCATTGAGGGTGCGCAGCACTTCGACCCCGGCGAGCACGCCGAAGCAGCCGTCGAACTTGCCGCCGGTGGGCTGGGTGTCGATGTGGCTGCCGGTCATCACCGGCGGCAGGTTCGGGTTACGCCCCGGACGACGGGCGAAGATGTTGCCGACTTCATCCACCGTGACGCTGCATCCGGCGTCCTTGCACCACTGCACGAACAGGTCACGAGCCTGACGGTCGAGGTCGGTCAGGGCCAGGCGACAGACCCCGCCCTTGACCGTGGCACCGAGCTTGGCCAGTTCCATGAGCGAGGCCCAGAGGCGGTCGCGGTTAATGTGCTGATGGGTGGATTGCAGAACGTCTACGGCTGCGTTCATGTTGATCTCCTCAGGCAGTTTCTTAGGGTATTTCTTTGGTGTTTTCCAGGCCGCCATCGCTGGCAAGCCAGCTCCCACAGGTTTTGAGTGAACTCATGGTTTGTGTACGACTTGATCCTTGTGGGAGCTGGCTTGCCAGCGATGAGGCCATCCCTCACACCGGTGATTTCACGACCGAAGCTGCGCCCGCATCACGCACAACCCGTAATAAATCACCCCGCCCAGCGCCGAACCGGTAAACCAGCCATAACTGTAAAACCAGCTGAACGCATCGCTACCCAGCGACAGCAGGGTCAGCACCACCGGCACGCCAAACGCAGTAAACCCGGCCCAGTTCCACGCCGGATACACGTCATCCCGGTACAACCCGGCCAGGTCCAGTTGCTGCTTCTTGATCAGGAAATAGTCCACCACCATGATCCCGGCGATTGGTCCGAGCAGGCTCGAATAGCCGAGCAGCCAGTTGGAATACACGGTTTCCAGGCTGACATCGGAAACGATCAGACCGAGCTTTTTCAGCAGCTCGTGGGCCATCAACGCCAGCCCGACGAAGCCGGTGAGCAACACCGCTTTGGTACGGTTGATCACCTTGGGCGCGATGTTCTGGAAGTCGTTGGTTGGCGAAACAATGTTCGCCGCCGTATTGGTCGACAGCGTGGCGATGATGATCAGCGCCATGGCCACCGCCACCCACAGCGGGCTCTGGATATGGCCGATCAGGCTGACCGGATCCGATACCGTGACACCGACCAGCTTCACCGACGCGGCGGTCATCACCACCCCCAGCGAAGCGAACAGGAACATGGTCAGCGGCAGGCCGAAAATCTGCCCGAGGATCTGGTCTTTCTGGCTTTTGGCGTAACGGCTGAAGTCGGGAATGTTCAGCGACAACGTGGCCCAGAAGCCGACCATTGCCGTCAGCCCCGCAGCGAAGTAACTGACCACGCTCGCGCCTTCCGGGCGCTTCGGTGGAATCGCCAGCAGCTCGGTCATCGACACATTGGGCATCGCCCACACCAGCAGGCCGATGCCGACCGCCACCAGCAACGGCGCGGACAGGGTTTCCAGCCATTTGATCGACTCGGCGCCACGGATCACCACCCACAGGTTCAGCGACCAGAAAATCATGAAGCCGATCACCTCCCCCGTGCCGCCGAGGGATTTCCAGCCCTCGAATACCGAGCCGAGAAACAGGTGAATCGCCAACCCGCCGAACATGGTCTGAATGCCGAACCAGCCACACGCCACCAGCGCACGAATCAGGCACGGCACGTTGGAGCCAAGCACGCCGAACGACGAACGCAGCAGCACCGGGAATGGAATGCCGTACTTGGTGCCGGGAAAGGCGTTGAGGGTCAGCGGGATCAGCACGATGACGTTGGCCAGCAGAATCGCCATCAGCGCTTCGCCGACAGTCAGGCCGAAGTACGCGGTGAGCACGCCGCCGAGGGTGTAAGTCGGCACGCACACCGACATGCGACCCACAGCGCGGTGATGTGCCATTTGTTCCAGGTGCGTTCGCGCACCTTGGTCGGTGCCATATCGTGGTTGTAACGGGGACTGTCGAGGACGTCGCTGCCGGCTTCGAGTTCGAACAAGCCGTCGCGCTCGGTCACTTGCGATCTGTTCTGTTGCATGGCCGCTCCACTGTTCTTCTGATTATTTTTTTGCTCATCAGGCGGCTGCACACCAGGGTGCGAGCCGGACGATGGCCGGAGGAACTGACAACTTTCTTGCACCGGCCATGGTGTCAGCGGCGGCATCAATAAACGTGCCGGGTACTCCGTCTGACGCTCAGGCGGTGCTACAAACGCATTGCAACTTTCTGATAATTCACGCTTTTAATTATTCACCGGAGGAGTCCGCGAAAACCTGTCTACACGCTCAGGCTAAACGTTTGCCAAGTTGTCCGAACTGTCAGGACTCAATCTGGTGCACTGCACTTTTTTTTCATTACAGGCGATTAACCGCAGCTCAACTTCAAGCAGCTGATTTCACATAGGAAATCTTGCTCATATTTCCATCCTGTCAAGTGCGTCAAAATGGTGAACGGCCTCACCATTTTGGTGATTTATGTTTTTTATCTTTATTTTTCAACGATTTAAAACAGCAATAAGCTTATAAAAAATAATCTTGATCAATTGCAGAACTGCGGCTAGCTTCTATTCCTGACAGCGCTGACAGGAATACGCCGATCAGCGTTGTACATCAATAAAACATTGAGAACCGGCACAAGTCGGTCATGCCTGCGAGGAACTCGGAATGTCTCTGTTGATCCGTGGCGCCACCGTTGTTACCCATGATGAAAGTTATCGCGCCGACGTCTATTGCGCCGACGGCGTGATCAACGCCATTGGTCAAAACCTGGATATTCCCGCCGGTGCCGAAGTGCTCGACGGCAGCGGCCAATACCTGATGCCCGGCGGCATCGATCCACACACCCACATGCAATTGCCCTTCATGGGCACCGTGGCCAGTGAAGACTTTTACAGCGGCACTGCCGCAGGTCTGGCTGGCGGTACCACGTCGATCATCGACTTCGTGATTCCCAATCCGCAGCAGTCATTGATGGAAGCGTTTCATCAGTGGCGTGGCTGGGCCGAAAAGTCCGCCTCGGACTACGGCTTTCACGTCGCGATCACCTGGTGGAGCGAGCAGGTGCGCGAGGAAATGGCCGAGCTGGTCAGCCACCACGGGATCAACAGCTTCAAGCATTTCATGGCCTACAAGAACGCGATCATGGCCGCCGACGACACGCTGGTGGCGAGCTTCGAGCGCTGCCTGGAACTCGGCGCCGTGCCGACCGTGCATGCGGAAAACGGTGAACTGGTTTATCACCTGCAACGCAAGTTGATGGCCCAGGGCATCACCGGGCCGGAAGCCCATCCTCTGTCGCGGCCATCGCAGGTGGAAGGCGAAGCGGCGAGCCGGGCGATTCGCATTGCCGAGACCATCGGCACGCCGTTGTACCTGGTGCACGTTTCGACCAAAGAAGCGCTGGATGAAATCACTTACGCCCGCAGCAAGGGCCAACCGGTATACGGCGAAGTGCTGGCCGGGCATCTGCTGCTCGACGACAGTGTCTACCAGCACCCGGACTGGCAGACCGCCGCCGGTTACGTGATGAGCCCGCCGTTCCGCCCGCGCGGGCATCAGGAGGCCCTTTGGCATGGCCTGCAGAGCGGTAATCTGCACACCACCGCCACCGACCACTGCTGCTTCTGCGCCGAGCAAAAAGCCGCCGGGCGCGACGACTTCAGCAAGATCCCCAACGGCACCGCCGGTATCGAAGACCGCATGGCGGTGTTGTGGGATGAAGGGGTCAACAGCGGCCGTTTGTCGATGCAGGATTTCGTCGCCCTCACCTCCACCAATACCGCAAAAATCTTCAACCTCTACCCGCGCAAAGGCTCGATTCGCGTCGGCGCCGACGCCGACCTGGTGCTGTGGGACCCGCACGGCACCCGCACCATTTCCGCCAAGACCCACCATCAGCAGGTGGACTTCAACATTTTCGAAGGCAAGACCGTGCGCGGCGTGCCGAGCCATACCGTCAGCCAGGGCAAAGTGGTCTGGGCCGACGGCGACCTGCGCGCCGAGCGCGGCGCCGGGCGGTACATCGAACGGCCGGCGTATCCGGCGGTGTTTGATTTGCTGAGCAAGCGGGCTGAGATGCATA
>NZ_JABULD010000050.1:0-1429 GCF_014060985.1 Pseudomonas sp. MD195_PC81_125 | reverse complement strand
GCAGCTCCTACCGTGGATTTTTGTAGGCGCTGCCGAAGGCTCGGGCCGCGATCGGACGATCTTTTGATTTCGTTTTTCAGCTCATCGCCCGGCGCTTGAGCAACAAGGTCAACCCCAGCCCGAGCACCGACAACAGCGCCGCACTGAAGAAAATCCACGCATACCCCAGGTTCAGCGCCACCGCGCCCATCAACGGCCCGGCAATCGCCAGTGCCAGATCAAAGAACACTGCATAAGCACCCAACCCCGAGCCACGGCTGGAACTGGGCACCTGCTTGATCGCCTCGACCCCCAGCGCCGGATACACCAGCGACAGGCCAAACCCGGCCAGCCCCGCGCCGATCAAAGCGAACGTGGTCGACGGTGCCAGCCACAGCAGCACCAGGCCGACGGTTTCGATGCTCATGCAGCAATGGCCGAATTGAACCCGCCAAAACGCTGATCGCCGAAATGAACAGCAGCCGCGACAGGATGAAGCACACGCCGAATACCGTCAGGCAATACGCGGCGCCGCTCCAGCCACGGTTGAGGTAATAAAGGGTGATGAAGGTGGTCAGCGTGCCGTAACCGATCGACGCCAGACTCAAACTGGCCCCATACGGTGCGATGCGCCCGAATACTGCCCAAAAAGACAGCCGTTCGCCGCGCACCACCGGTACCGAGGGTTTATTACGGATGATCACCAGAGCGGCCGCCGCCAGTACCGACAGGGCAATGCCCAGGCTGGTAAAGCCGTAGTCGGCAACCATCACCACGCCCAGCGGCGCGCCAATCGCAATCGCGCCGTAGGAGGCAATGCCGTTCCAGCCGATCGACCTTGCCGTGTGCTCCACGCCGACCTGGCCCATGCACCAGCTGATGGTGCCGACGCCGATCAAACCCTGTGCAACGCCAAGCAGCAGCCGACCGATGATCAGGATAATCAGGCTCGGCACCGGGAAATCCTGCAGCAGCGTCGAAATCAGCGTCAGCAGCCCGCTGAGCACAATCCCCGACAAGCCATACACAATCGCCCGTTTGGTGCCCAGCGTGTCCGACATGCGCCCGGCCATCGGTCGACTGAGCAACGTGGCCAGATATTGCGAGCCGATGACCAGTCCGGCAACGATCGCGCTGAACCCCAGTTGCTCGTGAACATAGCCGGGTAACACTGCAATCGGCAGACCGATGCACAGGAAGGCGACAAAGGTATAGAAAACAATGGAGACGATCTGCAGGGTGATCGCCAGTGAGCTTTGCAAAGGCTGTTGCTGCGCAGGCATGTGGACTCGTTCGCGGGCGGCGGTGGGAGAATCGGCATCATGGCTGGGTGCTGAAATAAAAGGAAGCAGGCTAACTAATTTACTTGGAGTCGGTGGTGTTTGTGAGGGCCTCTTCGCGAGCAGGCTCGCTCCCACATTTGGAACGCGATTCCCGTTGGAGCGAGCCT
>NZ_JABULD010000682.1:0-30364 GCF_014060985.1 Pseudomonas sp. MD195_PC81_125 | reverse complement strand
CGAACATCAGGTTGGGCCTGATTGTTACTAGGGGATTCCCTTACACGCGGGAACCTGTGGCGCAAACTGTGGTCGCGCCAGAAGAGAATGTAGCAGATGAAAACGCCGGGCCAGTAAACCATGATGTTAATGTGACATCAATGCCTGCGTGTGGCATTTTGATGGTGATTTTGTGGGGATCAAGAATCGCCATCAACAGCCGATAACCCCACTTAGTAGTGAATTCATCAGAACAAGCCCAGGAGTCATTGATGGCCGGCATTCTCGACACGGTAGACCAACGCACGCAACTGGTGGGTGAGAATCGCCTGGAAATTCTCATGTTTCGACTGGCCGGACGCCAATTGTTCGCGATCAACGTGTTCAAGGTTCAGGAAGTCCTGCAATTGCCGAAGCTGACCCTGATGCCGCAACGTCACCCGTTTGTCTGCGGTGTGGTCAACCTGCGTGGCCAGACGCTGCCGGTGATCGACCTGTCCCAGGCGATCGGCATGCGCCCGCTGGTACCGGGGCCGAACAGCACCATCATCGTCACCGAGTACAACCGTTCGGTGCAGGCGTTCCTTGTCGGTGGCGTGGATCGCATCGTCAACATGAACTGGGAAGCCATCCTGCCGCCGCCGACCAGTGCTGGCCGCCAGCACTACCTGACCGCTATCAGCAAGGTCGACGATCAACTGGTGGAAATCATCGACGTCGAGAAGGTGCTCGCAGAAATCGTTCCGTACAACGCCAAGGTTTCGCGCGACAAACTTGACGATCCGGTGCTGGAACGTGCCCGTGGCCGCGAAGTGCTGCTGGTGGACGACTCCAACGTCGCGCTCTCGCAACTGCGTGACACCCTCGGCCAGCTCGGGGTGAAAATGCACATCGCCAGTGATGGCCTGAAGGCGCTGAACATGCTCAAGGCCTGGGCCGATACCGGCGTGAACATGACCGACAAACTGCTGATGGTGTTTACCGACGCGGAAATGCCGGAAATGGACGGCTATCGCCTGACCACCGAGATCCGCAATGACCCGCGCCTGCGCGGTCTGTATGTGGTGCTGCACACCTCGCTGTCCGGTAGCTTCAACGATTCGATGGTGAAGAAGGTCGGCTGCGACAACTTCCTCTCCAAGTTCCAGCCGGACAAACTGGTGGACGTGGTGCGTCAGCGTCTGATGCTGGATGAAGTGCCGGCCTGAGGAAATTCTGTAGCGAGGGGATTTATCCCCGATGGACTGCACAGCAGTCCCGCTTTCTTGATTCAAGTGGGGCCGCTTCGCGCCCCATCGGGGATTAATCCCCTCGCCACAAACTATCTGTGCAGGCGCATGCATCAGGCTTTGATTCACAGATAAAGCTCGTATAGGGTGGCTTTTTTGCCCATCAGGAAGCTGGACATGCTGCGTCTGAGTGCGCTTTATCGTTACCCGTTGAAATCCGGCAAGCCCGAGATTCTGCAATCGATTGGCCTGGATAAACTGGGCCTTGAAGGGGATCGACGCTGGATGCTGGTGGACGAGGCCAGCGGCCGCTTCCTGACCCAAAGGGCCGAGGCGAAAATGAGCCAGCTGTCGGCGCTGTGGAATGCGCAGGGCGGGCTGACCCTCAGTGCGCCCGACCATGCCGCGCTGGATATTGCGTTACCGCAGGACGATGCCGAGTTGCGCGGTGTGACTATCTGGCGTGACACCCTGCGCGTTCCGGATGCCGGTGATGCAGCGGCCCGCTGGGTCAGCGATTTCATCGGCAAACCGACCCGTCTGGTGCAGGTGCCACTTGATCGCGCGCGTATGACGCAGGCCGGGTATGGCCGCGACGATGATCAGGTCGCGTTCGCCGACGGTTTCCCGCTGTTGTTGATTGGCGAGGCGTCGCTTGACGATCTGGTGCAAAAGGTCGGACGACCGCTGGAGATGCTGCGCTTTCGACCGAATCTGGTGATCGAAGGCAGTACGGCATTTGCCGAAGATGGCTGGAAGCGCATCCGCATCGGCGATGTCGAGTTCCGCGTGGTCAAGCCTTGTTCGCGCTGCATCCTGACCACGATTGATCCGCAGACTGGCGAGCGCAGTGCCGATCGCGAACCGCTGGCGACCTTGCAGAAGTACCGTGCCCAGGCTGATGGCGCGATGTTCGGGCAGAATCTGGTCAACGACAGCAATGGTCGGCTGGAAGTCGGTATGCCGGTGGAAATCCTCGAATAACCGAGACCGGAAATGAAAATGCCCGTGTCCATGGACACGGGCATTTTTTTGCACCGGGAAAAGCCGTGGGCTTAGCCGCGGTATTCGCACAGGTAAGCAGTATCAACGGCGACTTTCAGTTGGAACTTGCTGTTGGCCGGAACGTTGAACTGGCTGCCAGCGGCGAAGGTTTCCCAGTCGCTGCTGTCCGGCAGTTTGACGGTCAGCGCACCGGAGACTACGTGCATGATTTCTCGCTGAGCGGTGCCGAATTCGTATTCGCCCGGGGCCATGACGCCGATGGTCGCCGGACCTTCAGCGGTGCCAAAAGCGATCGACTTGACGGTGCCGTCGAAGTACTCGTTGACTTTGAACATGGGCGATTCCTCTTGAATGGGGCTTAAAAGGGTTAAAAAGGGCCGGCCAGTATGCACAAGGCTCCCGGCGCCGTCACCTGCCCGGGGCGTGTCCGGCGAGTTCTCGCCCTGACTTCAGAGTGGCAAGACCAACGGCAACAACCGCGCAGTATTGCGCGCATCTTCCAGGGCCCGATGCTGCTGACCGCTGAACTGCATGCCGGCCAGTTGCAGCGCACCGTTCAGGCCCAACGGTCGTTCCAGGCGGCGGGCCTTGGCGAAGCGTTGTTTGAGATTCATGTGCGGCACTCGGCCCAGCACGCTGTCGAGCTGCAGGCGCTGCCATTCCTGAAGTAACTGCTTGCGGTCGTAATCGCCCCAACTAGCCCAGCCCTCGAGGCGCGTCTGGTGTTGCCCGAGCCAGCGCTCAAAGGCTGGCCAGACCTCGTTCAACGGCTGAGCGGCATCGATATTGGCCTGGGTGATGTGCGTGAGTTCACGACAAAATGCCGTCAATAACGGCCGTCGGGTCGGTTTGACGAACCGCTGAAAATGATCCTGCTCGCGACCGGCTCGATCGACCAGCGTCGCGCCGATTTCGATGATTTCCATTTCCGTAACCGGCCAGCCACCTTCATCTGTGGTGGCTTCCAGATCAATGACCAGCCAATGGGGCATCGCAGGTTTCCTGATTTAAGCGTCCTGATAGATCAGAGCGTAGTCAAACCTTGCGTTTGCGCCTGGCGACTCACTCGACCTGCAACAGAACCTGACGATTTTTTACCTGATCGCCGACCTTGACCTGCACCCGCTTGAGCACGCCGTCGATGCCGGCCTTCAGCGGATGCTCCATTTTCATTGCCTCCAGCACCACCAGCAACTGACCCTTGCTGACCGGACTGCCTTCGCTGACCAGCACGTCGACGATGGCACCGTCCATCGGCGCTTTCAGTGTGCCGGAGCTGACGCTGCTCTGACTGCTGATCAGCGCATGAGTTCGATCCTCCAGGCGCAGGTTGCCGGGGTGGGTGAACAGCCAGAGTTCATCGCCGGCGATCCGATACGCATGACGCTGGCGCAGGCCGTCGACTTCCAGCGTCACCGAGCGTTCGTTGCACTCAATGACGGTCAGCGCCAGTGCGCGCTGCATCACGTTCACGGTGAAACGGCCAGCGCCGTTCGCAAGCAGTTGCAAGTTCCAGTCCTGCTGTTCCAGCCCGAGGCGGTAATCGAGCGGCGCGCCGACATTGTTGCGCCAACCCTTGAGCGGCGCGCGATGCGCCTGCGCGCCAGACTGATAAAACAGCACGGCGGCGATGGCCAGTTCCTCGGCGGTGGGGGCGTAAGTGTGCAGGCATGGGTGATCAGTGAAATGCTGGGCAATGAACGCGGTGCTGAACTCGCCGCTGATGAACTTCGGATGCTGCAGCAGGCTGATCAGCAAACGCTGATTGCTCTGTACACCGAGCAGCACGCTGTCCTGCACTGCGCGCAGCAGCTTGCGGCGTGCCTCTTCGCGGGTCGCGCCGTGAGCGATCAGCTTGCCGAGCATCGGGTCATAGAACGGGCTGATCAACTGACCTTCGCGCAAGCCGTGATCGATCCGCGCGCCGGGATTCAATACCGGTTCCCAGGCCTGCACGCGACCGGTCTGCGGCAGGAAATTCTGCGTCGGATCTTCGGCATACAATCGCACCTCCATGGCGTGGCCGTTCAGCGTCACCTGTTCCTGTGTCAACGGCAGCGGCTGACCTTCGGCGACGGCCAGTTGCCAGGCGACCAGATCTTGCCCGGTGATCAGTTCGGTCACCGGATGCTCGACCTGCAGACGGGTGTTCATTTCCAGAAAGTAGAATTGCCCACGGGCATCGAGCAGAAACTCTACGGTGCCGGCACGACGTAATTCACCGCCCGGCCAGCCTTCAATGCTGCTTCACCCATGGCCCGGCGCAACTCGCCGGTCATCACCGGGCAGGGCGCTTCCTCGATGACTTTCTGATGGCGACGCTGCACCGAGCAATCGCGCTCACAGAGGTAGATCAGATTGCCGTGGCAGTCGCCAAACAGTTGCACTTCGACGTGCCGTGGTTCGATCAGCGCCTGTTCGAGGATCAGTTCGTCACTGCCAAAGCCGTTCAGTGCCTCGGAGCGGGCGGTGCGCAATTGCGCCGGCAACTCGTCGCTGCTGTGCACCAGGCGCATGCCGCGTCCACCGCCGCCGGCGCTGGCCTTGATCATCAGCGGGTAGCCGATGCGCTCGGCTTCGCGCAGCAAGGTAGCGTCGTCCTGCGCGGCGCCTTGATAGCCGGCGATGCAGGGAACGCCGGCGTCGAGCATGGCGATTTTCGACAGGCGCTTGCTGCCCATCAACTCGATGGCGTCGGCGCTGGGACCGATGAAGGTCAGACCGGCTTCTGCGCAGGCGCGGGCGAATCCGGGGGTTTTCCGAGAGAAAGCCGTAGCCGGGGTGGATCGCGTCGGCACCGCTGCGGCGCGCGGCATCGAGGATCGCCGGGATGTTCAGGTAAGACTGGTGTACCGGTGCGGCGCCGATGTTCACCGCTTGATCGGCCATCTGCACGTGCAGGGCATCGGCGTCGGCATCGCTGAATACGGCGACGGTGCGATAGCCGAGGGCCTGGGCGGTGCGCTGAATGCGGCAGGCGATTTCACCGCGGTTGGCGATCAGGATTTTGTGGATGGCGGGCATGGTGATCTTCCTGAGTATTTGGCGGTGGGTTGGCTGGCCTCTTCGCGAGCAGGTTCGCTCCCACAGGGAATTTGCATCGTTCACAAAACCTGTGGGAGCGAGCCTGCTTGCGAAGCTTTCAGGTGGCCCATCGCGGTTTTCGCTTTTGCACGAAAGCCATCGTGCCCTCGATCCCTTCGACACCGGTCACCGCTTTACTGAACCACTGCGCTGCGTCATCCAGCAGTTCATTCGATGGCTGTCCGGCGCTGGCCAGCAACAGCTTTTTGGTCATCGCATTCGCGTCCGGTGCGCAGCACAGAACATGGTCGAGTACTTCGTCGAGGCGTTCGGCCAATGCCTGCGGATCCTGCTCGACAAAATGCACCAGCCCCAGGCGTCGCGCTTGATGACCATCGAAACGCGCGGCTGTCAGTGCCAGCCGACGGGTTTCGGTCAGGCCGATGCGCTGCACCACGAACGGCGCGATCTGCGCTGGCAGCAGACCGAGGCTGGTTTCCGGCAGGCCGAACTGCGCCTGATGGTCAGCCATTGCGATATCGCTGACACACGCCAGGCCCAGTCCGCCGCCAAGCACCGCGCCCTGCAACACGCTGATCAGCACTTGCGGCGCCTGCTGCGCCTCTTGCAACAGCGCACCGAAAGCGCGGTTCAAATCGCGATAGGCATCGGCGCCCCGGGCGCGTGCATTGGCCATGTCCTTGATGTCGCCGCCAGCGCAGAAGTGCCCGCCCGCGCCACTGAGCACCAGGCGCGGACACTGCGCTCATCGCGTACCGTCGCCAGTACCGAACGCAGTTCGGCGACCATGTGCAGGCTCATCGCATTGCGGCTTTCCGGGCGATTGAGGGTGATGTGCAATACGCCGCCATGCAGCTCCAGCAGCAGTGTCTGGCAATCGGGCAGGGGGCTCATTTCTTTTTCCCCGGCAGAATGCCCATCAGTTTGCAGATGATCCCCAGCATGATTTCGTCGGCGCCACCGCCAATCGACACCAGCCGCACATCGCGATAGGCGCGGGCCACCGGGTTGTCCCACATGAAGCCCATGCCGCCCCAATATTGCAGGCAACTGTCGCTGACTTCACGACCGAGGCGCCCGGCCTTGAGCTTGGCCATCGAGGCCAGACGCGTGACGTCCTGACCCTTCACATATTGCTCGGTGGCCTGATAGACCAGCGCCCGCAGGCATTCGATTTCGGTCTGCAATTCGGCGAGGCGGAAGTGGATCACCTGATTGTCGATCAGCGCGTTGCCGAAGGTCTTGCGCTCCTTGCAGTACTCGATGGTGCTGTCGACGCAATATTCCAGGCCCTTGATCATGTTGGCCGCGCCGAACAGACGTTCTTCCTGGAACTGCAGCATCTGCATCATGAACCCGGCGCCTTCGTGGCCAATGCGGTTGCGCTGCGGCACACGCACGTTGTCGAAAAAACACCTGGGCGGTCTCCGAACTGCGCATGCCGAGCTTGTCCAGGTGCGAGCTGAGGCTGATGCCCGGGGTGTTCATCGGCACCATGATCAGCGACTTGTTGATGTGTGGCTTGTCGTCCGAGGTGTTGGCCAGCAGGCAGATGAAATCGGCACTCGGTGAATTGGTGATCCACATTTTGCTGCCATTGATCACGTAATCGTCGCCATCCTTGCGCGCGCTGGTCTTGAGACCCGCGACATCGGAACCGGCACCGACTTCCGAGACGCCGATGCAACCGACCTGCTCGCCGGTAATCGCGGGGCGGAGGAATTCGTCGCGCAATTCATCGGAGCCGAAGCGGGCCAGCGCCGGGGTGCACATGTCGGTCTGCACGCCGATCGACATCGGAATGCCGCCGCAATGAATGGTGCCGAACTCTTCGGCGGCGACAATCGAATAGCTGTAGTCGAGGCCCATGCCGCCGAATTTTTCCGGTTTGGAAATCCCCAGCAGACCAAGGTCGCCGGCCTTGCGGAAAATCTCGTGGATCGGAAAGCGCCCGGCCTTTTCCCATTCATCAACGTGTGGATTGATCTCGTGTTCGACGAATTGGCGGACGGTGCGGCGCAGTGCTTCGTGTTCCGGGGTGAAGATCATTTTTATTGTTCTCCTTGGGATCCGTGGCGGTCAGAAGCGGCTGACGCCGAAGCTGTTGGGTTGCAACGTACGGATGTCGGCTTCGTGGCAGATATCCAGCAGGTAACCGAGCAGGGTGCGCGTGTCGCGCGGGTCGATCAGGCCGTCGTCCCACAGGTTGGCGCTGCCGTAGAGTGCGGTGGACTGGCTGTCGAGCTTCTGCGCGGTGACCTGTTCGAGCATGTCGAGCATTTTCGGATCCGGCACCAAGCCTTCCTTGAGCTGTTTGGCCTCGGTGACAATGCGCAGCACCTTGCCGGCCTGTGCGCCGCCCATCACCGCCGTGCGGCTGTTGGGCCAGGCAAAAATGAAGCGTGGATCGAGACCGCGCCCGCACATCGCATAGTTGCCGGCGCCGTAGGAGCCACCGACGACAATCGTCAGTTTAGGCACTCGGGCATTGGCCACCGCTTGAATCAGTTTCGAGCCGTGTTTGATCACGCCTTGCTGCTCGGATTCGGTGCCGACCATGAACCCGGTGGTGTTGTGGAAGAACAGCAGCGGCGTCTGGCTCTGATCGCACAGTTGAATGAACTGCGCGGGCCTTGCTCGCCCCGGCGGGGGTGATCGGGCCGTTGTTGCCGATCAGGCCGCAGGCACGGCCCTGGATTTTCAACTGGCCGCAGATGGTCTGCTGATCGAACTCGCCTTTGAATTCGAGAAACTCCGATTCATCGGCTATCCGCGCAATGATTTCGCGCACGTCGTAGGGCTTCTTCGGGTCGTCGGGAATCAGCCCGAGTAGCTCGTCGATCGGGTATAGCGGGTCCTTGTATTGCGGTTCCGGCAACCACGGCAGTTGTTCGTTCCACGGCAGCAGGCGCAGGATCTCGCGCACCAGACGCACGCCATCGGCATCGTTCTCGGCCAGGTATTCGGCGGTGCCGGCAACCTGTGCGTGCATTTCTGCGCCACCCAGCTCTTCATCGGTGGCGACCTCGCCCGTCGCGGCTTTGAGCAGCGGCGGCCCGGCAAGAAACAGCTTGGCCTTGCCGCGCACCACCACCACATAATCCGACAGCCCCGGTTGATAGGCGCCACCGGCCGTGGCCGAGCCATGCACTACGGTGATCTGCGGCAGCCCCATGGCCGACATTCGCGCCTGATTGGCAAAACTGCGTGCGCCCTCGACGAATATCTCCGCCGCATAATTAAGGTTGGCGCCGCCGCTTTCGGCGAGGGTGATCACCGGCAGTTTGTTCTCTTGGGCGATCTGTTGCAGACGCAGGGATTTCTTCAGGCCGGTGGGGGAAATGGTGCCGCCCTTGATTGCGCTGTTGTTGGCCACCACCATCGCCCGAATGCCGGACACATAACCGATGCCGGCGATCAAGCCACCGCCGGCGGCGCTGCCATCCTTGTCGTCGTGCAGTTTGTAGCCGGCCAGGCTCGCCAGTTCGAGGAACGGTGCACCGGGGTCGAGCAACAGGTTCAGGCGTTCGCGGGGCAGCAGTTGCCCGCGCTTGTCGAATTTGGTCTTGGCTTCGGCAGCCTTGTTCAGCAGGTTCTGTTCCAGTTGCTGGACGTGCTCGATGGCCGTGAGCATCGCCGCGCGGTTGCGGGCGAAGGCTTCGCTGTGCGGATCAAGTTCGGACTGGATCTGCGGCATGACTTACTCCTTGTCCTTGAGGACGTCGGGCAGGTACGCCCGATGGAACCCGTTGAACGACTCGCTGTGGCTCGCCTTGTGCAGCGGCCATGCACGGCTGCCGAGGCTGGCCGCACCATCGATTTTCAAGGTGCTGCCGCTGATGAACGCCGCCGCCGGACTGAGCAAAAAAAACAATCGCCGCACTGACTTCCGATTCGGTGCCGATGCGCTTGAGCGGTACGTGTTCGCGCAAGGTCGGGATCACCGCTTTGAACGCGCCCTCATAAGTGTCCATGCCGCTGGACGCGATCCACCCCGGCGCCACCGCATTGACCCGCACCCCGGCGTAACCCCACTCGAATGCGGCGGTCTTGGTGAAGTTGTCCATCCCCGAACGTGCCGCGCCGGAATGGCCCATGCCGGGCATGCCGCCCCACATGTCGGCGAGCATGTTGACGATGCTGCCGCCGTGTTTGCTCATCGACTGGTTGAACACTTCCCGGGCCATCAGGAAGCCGCCGACCAGATTGGTGCGCAGCACGGTTTCAAAGCCTTTCTGATTGATCGAGGCCAGTGGCGACGGGTATTGACCGCCGGCATTGTTGACCAGGCCGTGGATCGGCCCGTGCTCGGCGATCAACTCAGTGACCAGTTGTTTTACCGCGTCTTCGTCACGGATGTCGCAGGCGTGCCAGTGCGCGCGGCCACCGTCTTCGGCGATTTCGGCGGCGACTTTTTGCAGTTTTTCCGGCTTGCGCCCGACCAGCAGCACCCTGGCGCCGAGCGCTGCCAGTTCATGGGCGGTGCAACGGCCGATGCCACTGCCGCCACCGGTGACGATGAGGGTCTGGCCGCTGAACAGATCGGCTTTGAAAATCGATGCGTAAGCCATGAAGCCCAACCTCTAGTCGAGTTGTTCGGCGATGCTCTGCGGCACCGGGATCTGGATTTCCAGCAACTGCTGGGCGAAGGCCTTGCCCTGTGGATCGATGCGCAGACTTGCCACGCCACCGCCACCGAGGGCGTTTTCCAGCAGGAAATTCAGGCTGTGGGTGCCGGGCAGGTACCAGCGTTCGACCCGGCCATGGATCGGGTCGAGCACGTGGCGCATCCAGTCGACGATGACCGCCGGCGTCAGCGCTTCGGCGATCCACGGCAGGTATTCCGGCCGACGCGGCAAGACGCCGATGTTGCTGTGGTTGCCCTTGTCGCCGGAGCGCGCCACTGCCAGTTTGACCAACGCCACGCTGGCGTCGGCGCGGCCCTGGGGTTTGGGTGGCTGTTCGGGAGTTGGCAGAGCGTGGCTGTCGAGTGGTGTTTGCGCGGGCAGGGCGCAGGGGTATTGCTCACCGGCCATGTCGATTTGCAGGGTGCAGGCGTTTTTGTCGATCAGGAACGAGAACAGGCGGATCAGCGGATAGACCGTCGGCCGCCCGCCGACGATGCCGGTCAGTCCCGGCGCCATGCCGGTCGCGGCCTGGGCGATTTCCCGGGAGAACAGGATCAGCGCCGGTTTCAGTGGATGGCGCACCGCGAGTTTGATCACCACCTCGCGGCTGTCACGGCGCTGACCGTGAGGGCCGTAAGTGGCTTCACTGCCGAGCAGTTCGATGTTGACTTCGCTGTAGGGCGGCCAGCCGCGCTGGCTGAACATTTCCGAGGTTTTGTCGATGATCGCCTGGCTCACGCGACGGGCCTTGTCCACCGCATCGATGCCGGCGATCAGGCAACTGGCGGTGCAGCGAAAGCCGTCCGGGTAAGTGGCGCTGACCTTGTATTTATCGCTGGGTGGCAAGCCTTTGGCACCGTGCACATGCACGGTGTTTTTGCCCTGTTGCTGCAGTTTCACTTGAGTGAAATCGCAGACTACGTCTGGCAACAGATACGCCTGTGGATCACCGATTTCATAGAGCATCTGCTCGCCAACCGTCAGTGGCGTCACTAACCCGCCGGAGCCCTCGGGTTTGCTGACGATGAACTGGCCGTCGGCGCTGACGTCGACGATGGGAAAACCGATGTGTTCGTAATCCGGCACATCGCGCCAGTCGGTAAAATTGCCCCCGGTACATTGTGCGCCGCATTCGATGATGTGCCCGGCCAGCGCCGCCTGAGCGAGTTTGTCGTAGTCGTGCCACGCCCAGCCGAACTCATGCACCAGCGCCGCGCTGACCACCGCGCTGTCGACCACGCGCCCGGTGATGACGATGTCGGCGCCCAGGCGCAGGGCTTCGACGATGCCCGGCGCGCCGAGGTAGGCGTTGGTCGATACGCACATCGGCGGCAGCGGCGCGCCGTTGAACATTTCGTGGATGCCTTGAGTGGCGAGTTGCTTGAATTGCGGCTGCAGGTCGTCGCCGAGCAGCACGGCGATTTTCAGACTGACCCCGGCCTTGTCGCAGGCTGCCTGCAGGGCGGCGGCACAAGCTTTCGGATTGATCCCGCCCGCGTTGCTGATCACGCGAATCTTCTGCTCGACCAGTTGCGGCAACAGCGGCGCGAGCACTTCGACAAAATCCCCGGCGAACCCGGCCTGTGGGTCCTTCATGCGGGCGCCGGCCATGATCGACATCGTGATCTCGGCCAGGTAATCGAACACCAGATAATCCAGGCGCCCGCCTGCCACGAGCTGGGCAGCGGCGGTGCTGGTGTCACCCCAGAATGCGCTGGCGCATCCGATGCGAACGGTCGTGGGCATGGTGATCTCCGACTCAGGAACCTGCGACAGAAGTGTCTGGAGGCTACCAAGCAAGCGCTTGGTTTGTAAACAGCTGAAATATCTTCTGCCCAAGCGCTTGCTTGGTTGCCGCCTGCGGCTTAAATTGCGCGCAACCCTGCGTGTTCAGGGGGCAACAGACTGATCGACTGTAGGAGAGAACGGGTGGACGAGCAAAAAGCCCTGAGGGTCATGCGCGAACTGGTCGACCAAGGCCAACTGACCGACCCTGACAGCGCACGCGGCAAACTGCTGCAAGTGGCCGCCCACCTGTTCCGCAACAAAGGCTATGAACGCACCACCGTGCGCGATCTGGCCGGGGCGGTGGGGATTCAGTCCGGGAGCATTTTTCATCACTTCAAAAGCAAGGATGAAATCCTTCGTGCGGTGATGGAGGAGACCATCGTCTACAACACCGCGTTGATGCGCGCCGCGCTGGCCGAAGCCGCCAATGTACGCGAGCGAGTGCTGGCGCTGATTCGTTGCGAGTTGCAGTCGATCATGGGCGGCAGCGGCGAAGCAATGGCGGTGCTGGTCTACGAGTGGCGTTCGTTGTCCGAGGAGGGGCAGGCCCGGGTGCTGGCCCTGCGTGATGTCTATGAAGAGATCTGGTTGCAAGTGCTGGGCGAAGCCAAGGAGGCCGGGTTTATCCGTGGCGATGTTTTCATTACCCGACGTTTCCTCACCGGTGCACTGTCCTGGACCACCACCTGGTTCCGCGCTGGCGGCAGCCTGAGCCTTGATCAGTTGGCCGATGAAGCGCTGATTCTGGTGCTCGAAGAGCGCCAGTCCACTTTCTAACAGGCCGGGAAACTGGCTAACTGGGCGAAACCGCCTAGCTTGAATGCATTGATTGCCATTTTTTCGGGGAGTGGGGTGTTTTGAAGTCTTCGCCAATTCGGACGACCGCAGGGCTTTTGCTCGTAGCGCTGGCGGTATTTTGGGTGCTACCCGCACAGGCAGCGCAACTGGTTCGGGTGGGCGCGGCGCATTTTCCGCCTTACACCGTGCGTCCGGAAAGTGGTGCCGACACTGGCCTGCTGCCGCAACTGGTCGAGGCGCTCAATGCACTGCAGGCGGACTATCAGTTCGTACTGGTACCGACTTCGATTCCTCGGCGCTTCGGTGATTTCAAGCAGGGCCGGATCGACATGGCGATCTTCGAGAACCCCGATTGGGGCTGGAAGGAGATTCCTCATACCGACGTCGATATGGGCCTGGAAGATGCCGAGATTTTCGTCGCGCAACGTGAAGACGGTCGCCAGCAGAACTATTTCGCCGACCTCAAGGGCAAACGTCTGGCGCTGTACAGCGGTTATCACTATGAGTTCGCCAACTTCAACGCCGATCCCAAATACCTCGCCGATGCCTTCAACGCGACGCTGACCTATTCCCACGACAGCAACCTGCTGATGGTGCTGCGCGGGCGCGCCGACATCGCTCTGGTCACGCGCTCGTACCTGTTCGATTATCTGCTGCGCAACGAGAAAGTGCGTGACGAATTGCTGGTGTCGCAACGCATCGATCAGGTCTACCACCATTACGCCATTCTGCGTCCGACGGCACCGATCACTGGCGAGGCGTTCGGCAAGTTGCTGCAGGGTTTGCGCGACAATGGCCAGATGCTGAAGATCTTCGATCCTTACAAGATTGCCGTGGTGCCGGTGGCTCATCGCTGACCGATTTTCATCCGGGCGGCTAAATTTCTCCTCTCGGCTCACGTCCCATCGTTGAACTGTCGACGATTATCGTGAGCCCGACCCATGTCCAATCTGAATGACCTGACTGCCCTGGCCCTGCCTTCGGGCAGCCAACTGGTAGCCGATGCCACTGAAAGCCGTCTGAGCCTGAGCCTGGACGGGCAACCGCTGATTCGCCTGCGCCTGGATCGCCTGGGCAAAGGCCCGATCCAGCTCGACGAGCGTTACGCACTGCCCGTGGGGCAGGCGCTGTGGGCGGCCTGTTACTGGTTGTTCGCACGCGATCCGGACTGTCAGCAACTGCTCTGGCAACTCGATCAACCACCCACTGAAGCGTTGCTCAGCGGTTTGCTGGTCAGCACCGAAGTGGCTGGTGAATACCGCTGCGAACGCACCCTGTTCTGGCAGTTGCCGCAACCCTGGCTGGGCACGTCGCTGACCGGCAGCTACCCGCAACAAATGGTGATCAGTCACGGCAAGCGCCATCCGCTGCGCCCGGCGAAGCCGCGCGGTGAGGTCTATCGGCGTTTCGATGCGCGTCTCGGTGCGTGGATTTCCCTGCGTACGCTGGAGATCGAGCAGGATCTGGCGCGTTTCAATCGCTGGCAGAACAGCCCGCGAGTCGCCAGTTTCTGGCAGGAGGAGGGCAGCCTCGAGCAGCATCGCGAATACCTGAGCAAGCTCGACGCCGATCCGCACACCCTGACGCTGATCGGCTGTTTCGACGATCAACCGTTTGCCTATTTCGAGGCCTACTGGGCCAAGGAAGACCGTATCGCGCCGTTCTACGACGCCGACAATTACGACCGTGGCATTCACATGCTGGTGGGAGAGGAAAACCACCGTGGCCCGCACAAGGTCGCGAGCTGGTTGTCGGCGCTGGTGCACTACCTGTTTCTGGATGATCCGCGGACCCAGCACGTGGTCGCCGAACCGCGTGCCGATAACGCGAAGATGATCGGCCACATGCACAACCAGTGCTTCCACTGCGAGAAGGAGTTCGACTTTCCGCACAAGCGCGCGGCCTTGATGATTCTGGGGCGTGAGCGGTTTTTTGATCGGTGCAAGCTGGCGTAAAAGCAAAAGATCGCAGCTTCGGCAGCTCCTGCATGAAAGGTATTCCTCTGTAGGAACTGCTGAAGGCTGCGATCTTTTTTCTGCGATGAACCGGGCTTAGCGCCGACCCATCGAGGCCGCATCCCCACGGCTGCCCGACACCTTGCGGCAGTGCACCAGTGCATCGCGAATCATGAAGTTGACCAGGGTCGGCGAGACGCCGAGTTCCTTGGCGATGTCCTTTTGCGGCACGCCGTGCAGGCGGTACATCTCGAAGGCGTAACGGGTGCGGCTGGGCAGTTCGGTCAGCGCGTCGGCGATGTGCTCCAGGGTCGAGAAATTGATGTGCGAGGTTTCCGGCGAAGCGCCCTGAATGACCACGTTCAACCCTTCCTCTTCGGGGCCCGAGTACTTTTGTTCCAGCGCCTGTTTGCGGTAGTGATCGATGGCGAGGTTGCGCACGATCTGGAACAGGTAACTCAATTGCGCCTTGATCGACGAGGTGATCGGCGGCGCCGATTGCAAGCGGAAGAACGCATCCTGCACAACGTCTTCGGCGCGCGAACGGCAGCCGGTAATGCGCGCTGCGATCTTCACCAGAATCAGTCGATTGTCGACGAAGGCCTGAAGTAGCGGTGAATCGCACCTGCTTGTGGATACTTGTTCCGTCATGGAAATCACCTTGCTGCCAATAGGTTAGTGGGACGCCGGGGGACGAGGCCGTCCTACACATCGAGCGACAAATTATGTTGAATGATAATGATTGTCAATTGAGAAAGAGAACTAATGCTCCGTAAAGGTGCGAATCGAGAACTGCGACACACCGCCACACCCCGGCCCCCGTTGGCGATCCTGCCCGCTGACTAATTATTTGCAGACGCCATCCGTTCTCATTGGTGAATGGCTTCGGGGGTACAGCCCCGGCCAGACAGCATTCCCCAAGCCTTGCGCGGTCGGCACAGACCACGCCCTGCACGCCCACGACTGGCGTGACGCAGCAACCCGATTCCACTAGCAAGCCGAATTCAGGCAGGAAACCTCATGACCGACGCGTTCGAACTCCCCAGCACTCTGGTCCAAGCCCTCCAGCGCCGTGCGGCACACACGCCGGAGCGCCTGGCCCTGCGCTTTCTCGCCGAAACCGAGGAGCAGGGCGTGGTGCTCAGTTACCGCGAACTGGATCAACGCGCGCGCACCATTGCTGCCGCATTGCAGGCCCAGGCTGAGTTCGGTGATCGCGCGGTGCTGCTGTTCCCCAGCGGCGCGGATTACGTCGCGGCGTTTTTCGGTTGCCTGTACGCCGGGGTGATCGCGGTGCCGGCTTATCCGCCGGAGTCCGCCCGTCGTCATCATCAGGAACGCCTGCTGTCGATCATTGCCGATGCCGAACCGCGTTTGCTGCTGACCAGCGCCGACCTGCGCGATGCCTTGCAACACATCGAAGGGGCGCCGCCGTTGCTGTGCGTCGATACGCTTGACAACACGCTGGCCGAGAACTGGATTGAGCCGACCCTGCCGCAGGACCACATCGCCTTCCTGCAATACACCTCCGGCTCCACCGCGTTGCCCAAAGGCGTGCAGGTCAGCCACGGCAATCTGGTGGCCAACGAGCTGCTGATTCGCCACGGTTTCGGCATCGACGTGAACCCCGACGACGTGATCGTCAGCTGGCTGCCGCTATACCACGACATGGGCCTGATCGGCGGATTACTGCAGCCGATTTTCAGCGGCGTGCCGTGCATCCTGATGTCGCCGGCGTACTTCCTCGGTCGCCCGTTGCGCTGGCTTGAAGCGATCAGCCAATACGGCGGCACCATCAGCGGCGGGCCGGATTTCGCCTATCGTTTGTGCAGCGAGCGGGTCAGCGAATCGGCACTGGAACGACTCGACCTGAGCCGCTGGCGCGTGGCCTATTCCGGTTCCGAACCGATCCGTCTCGACACCCTCGAGCGCTTCGCCGAGAAGTTCACCCCGTGCGGCTTCAGCGAAGACAGCTTCATGGCGTCGTATGGTTTGGCCGAAGCGACCCTGTTCGTTGCCGGCACACCGCGTGGCACCGGTATTCCTGCGTTACGCGTGGACGATCAAGCGCTGGCGCAAAATCGTGCCGAGCCGGGCGACGGCAGCGCGATCATGAGTTGTGGCATCAGCCAGCCTGATCACGCGGTGCTGATTGCCGACCCGGTCACGCTCAAAGAACGAGCTGACAACTTCGTCGGTGAAGTCTGGGCCGCCGGGCCGAGCATCGCTCACGGCTACTGGCGCAACCCCGAGGCCAGCGCCAGGACCTTCGTCCAGCACGCCGGTCGCACCTGGCTACGCACTGGCGATCTGGGCTTCATCCGCGACGGTGAGCTGTTCATCACCGGGCGCCTGAAAGACATGCTGATCGTGCGCGGTCACAACCTTTATCCGCAGGACATCGAGCAAACCGTCGAGCGTGAAGTGGAAGTGGTGCGCAAAGGTCGCGTCGCGGCATTCGCGGTCACTCAGGACGGTGAAGAAGGCATTGGCATCGCGGCGGAAATCAGCCGCAGCGTGCAAAAAACCCTGCCGCCCGAAGCGCTGATCAAAGCCATTCGCCAAGCGGTGGCCGAGGCCTGTCAGGAAGCGCCGAGCGTGGTGGTGCTGCTCAACCCGGGCGCGCTGCCGAAGACGTCCAGCGGCAAGCTGCAACGCTCGGCGTGCCGCACGCGTCTGGCCGATGGCAGCCTCGACAGCTACGCGACGTTCCCGCCGGCCAGCGCTGAAACCCGCGAGTCGACCGCGTCCACCTCCGAGCTGGAAGCCTTGATCGGCAAGCTCTGGGCTGAGCAACTCAATCTCAAACAGGTCAACGCCGACGACCACTTTTTCCTGCTCGGCGGCAACTCGATTGCAGCAACTCAAGTGATCGCCAAGGTGCGCGAAGAACTGGGCCTGGAGCTGAACCTGCGTCTGTTGTTCGAGGCGCCGACCCTGTCCGCGTTCGCCGCTGCCGTGGCGCAACAGCAACAGGACGGCGGCAGCGCCCAAGGCGCAATCACCCCGTTGTCGCGCAACGAAGCACTGCCGCAATCGCTGGCGCAAAACCGTCTGTGGATCACCTGGCAACTCGACCCGCACAGCAGCGCCTACAACATTCCCCGGCGCCCTGCGTCTGCGTGGCGAGCTGGACGAGGACGCGGTGCGCGCCAGCTTCCAGCAATTGATCGAACGCCACGAATCGCTGCGCACGCGCTTCTTCGAACGCGACGGTGTGGCGCTGCAACAAGTCGATGCCGCCCCTGAATTCAATCTGCAACTGATTGACCTCAGCGACTTGCCAGTGCACGAGCGTGAAGCCCGCGCGCAACAGATCCGCGAAGACGAAGCGCGCACTCAATTCGATCTCGAAAAAGGCCCGCTGCTGTGGGTGACGCTGGTGCGCCTCGACGACGAAGATCACCAGTTGCTGGTGACGTTGCACCACATCATCGCCGACGGCTGGTCGCTGAACGTGCTGATCGACGAATTCTCACGCCTGTACGCTGCGGCCTCGCAAGGTCAGCGCGCCGAACTCGCGCCGCTGCCCACCCACTACGCCGACTACGGCAGCTGGCAGCGCCAATGGCTGGCGCAAGGCGAGGCCGAGCGGCAACTGGCGTACTGGAAAGCCCAATTGGGCAACGACCATCCGGTGCTGGAACTGGCCACCGATCGCCCGCGCTCGGCCAGACAATTGCACAGCGCCGCGCGCCACAGCGTGCGCCTCGGTGTCAGCCTCAGCGATGCGATCAAGCAGACTGCGCAGGCGCATCAATCGACGCCATTCATGCTGTTGCTCTCGGCGTTCCAGAGCCTGTTGCACCGCTACAGCGGTCAACGCGATATCCGCATCGGCATCCCCAATGCCAACCGCCCGCGCCTGGAAACCCAAGGCCTGATCGGCTTCTTCATCAACACCCAGGTACTGCGTGCCGAGGTTGATTCGCGGCAGTCGTTTGTCGAGTTGCTGGCGCAGACCCGCGAGGCTGCACTGGGTGCGCAGGCCCATCAGGATCTGCCGTTCGAACAACTGCTCGAAGCGTTCCCGCAGGCTCGCGAACAGGGACTGTTTCAGGTCATGTTCAACCACCAGCAACGCGACCTGAGTGCGCTCAAGCGTCTGCCGGGTCTGCTCGCCGAAGAGCTGCCGTGGCACAGCCGCGAAGCCAAGTTCGACCTGCAACTGCACAGCGAAGAAGATCGCAACGGACGCCTGACCTTGTCCTTCGACTACGCCGATGAACTGTTCGACGCGGCGACCATCGAGCGTCTGGCCGAACACTTCAGCAACCTGCTGCGCAGTGTGTGCGAACACCCGCAACAGGCGATCGGCGACCTGCAACTGCTGACGCCGTGCGAGCACGAACAGCAACAAGCGTGGAGCATCGCCCCCTGCACGCCGGCGCAACACTGGCTGCCGGAACTGCTCAACGAACAGGCGCGGCAGACCCCGGAACGCACCGCTTTGGTGTGGGACGGCGGCAGTCTCGACTTCGCCGAATTGCACGCCCGGGCCAACCGTCTCGCGCACTATCTGCGCGACAAAGGTGTGGGCCCGGATGTGTGCGTGGCAATCGCTGCCGAGCGTTCGCCGCAACTGCTGATCGGCCTGCTGGCGATCATCAAGGCCGGTGGCGCTTACGTGCCGCTGGATCCGGATTATCCGGCCGAACGTCTGGCCTATATGCTCAGCGACAGCGGCGTCGAACTGCTGCTGACCCAGACTGCTCTGCTCGAGCGTCTACCGGCCAGTGACGGTGTCAGCGTGATCGCCATGGACGCATTGCACCTGGAAAACTGGCCGAGCCAGGCCCCGGGCCTGCACCTGCATGGCGACAACCTCGCCTATGTGATTTACACCTCCGGCTCCACCGGCCAGCCGAAAGGCGTGGGCAACACTCACGCGGCGCTGGCCGAACGTCTGCAATGGATGCAGAACACCTATCGCCTGAACGACAGCGACGTGCTGATGCAAAAGGCGCCGATCAGTTTCGACGTGTCGGTGTGGGAATGCTTCTGGCCGCTGATCACTGGTGCGCGCCTGCTGATCGCCGCCCCCGGTGAACACCGCGATCCGCATCGTATCGCGCAGCTTGTTCAAGAATATGGTGTGACCACGCTGCACTTTTGTGCCGCCGCTGCTTTCGCTGTTCATCGACGAACCGCTGAGCGCCGAATGCACCAGCCTGCGCCGGGTGTTCTCCGGCGGCGAAGCGCTGCCTGCGGAACTGCGCAACCGCGTGCTGGCGCAACTGCCGGCGGTGCAATTGCACAACCGTTACGGCCCGACCGAAACCGCGATCAACGTCACTCACTGGCACTGCACCACGGCCGATGGCGAGCGCTCGCCGATTGGCCGGCCGCTGGGCAACGTGATCTGTCGCGTGCTCGACGCCGATCTCAATCCTGTGCCGGCCGGTGTAGCGGGTGAACTGTGCATCAGCGGCATCGGTCTGGCCCGTGGTTACCTCGGTCGTCCGGCGCTGACGGCCGAGCGCTTTGTGATCGATCCACTGGGCGAGCAGGGCGCACGTCTGTATCGCACCGGTGACCGTGCACGCTGGACTGCTGATGGCGTGATCGAATACCTCGGCCGTCTCGATCAGCAGGTCAAACTGCGTGGTTTCCGCGTCGAGCCGGAAGAAATCGAAGCGCGCCTGCTGGCTCAAAACGGCGTCGCCCAGGCCGTGGTGCTGGTGCGCGAAACCGTGGCCGGCGCGCAACTGATCGGCTACTTCACCGCTGTCGATGCGAGCGAAGATCAGCACGTGCAGATCGCCCGCCTGAAAACCGCGTTGGCCGCCGAACTACCGGAATACATGGTCCCGGCGCAACTGCTGCGTCTGGACGCAATGCCCCTGAGCCCGAGCGGCAAGCTCGACCGTCGCGCCTTGCCTGAGCCGCAGTGGCAAGTGCGTGAACACGTCGAACCGGTCACTGAGCTGGAGCAACAGATCGCCGCGATCTGGCGTGAAGTGCTGGGTCTGCCACGGATCGGTCTGCGCGACGATTTCTTCGCCCTCGGCGGGCACTCGTTGCTGGCCACACAAATCATCTCGCGCAGTCGTCAGGCCTGTGACGTCGAGTTGCCGCTGCGCGCCTTGTTCGAACACAGCGAACTCGGTGATTTCGCCGAACAGATCCGCCTGATCCAGGCCAGCGGCCAGACCAACCAACAGCCGCCGATTGCCAAAGTCGACCGCCGCCAAGCGGTGCCGCTGTCCTATTCGCAACAACGCATGTGGTTCCTCTGGCAGATGGAGCCGGACAGCCCGGCGTACAACGTCGGCGGCATGGCGCGCCTGCGCGGCGTGTTGCACGTCGAGCATTTCGAGGCGGCGTTGCAGGCGTTGATCCTGCGCCACGAAACCCTGCGCACCACGTTCCCGAGTGTCGATGGCGTGGCGCGTCAGCAGGTGCATGCCGAGACCGGCGTGCGCATGGGCTGGCAGGATTTCTCGAAATTGCCGGCTGACCAGCGCGAACAGAAAGTCCAGCAATTGGCCGACGAAGAAGCGCATCTGCCGTTCGACCTGGAAAGCGGCCCGCTGCTGCGCGCCTGCCTGGTCAAGACCGCCGAGCACGAGCATTACTTTGTCCTGACCCTGCACCACATCGTCACTGAAGGCTGGGCGATGGACATTTTTGCCCGCGAACTCAGCGCGCTGTACGAAGCCTTTGTCGATGAGCGCGATTCGCCGCTTGAACCGTTGCCGGTGCAATACCTCGATTACAGCGTGTGGCAGCGCAACTGGCTGGAGTCCGGTGAGCGTCAGCGCCAGCTCGACTACTGGACCGCGCAACTCGGTCGCGAACATCCGTTGCTGGAACTGCCCGGCGACCGTCCGCGTCCGCCGGTGCAAAGCCATCAGGGCGAGTTGTTCCGTTTTGATCTCAGTGATGACCTCGCCGCCCGCGTCCGTGCGTTCAATGCGCAAAACGGTCTGACCCTGTTCATGACCATGACCGCTGCGCTCGCCACCTTGCTCTACCGCTACAGCGGCCAGACCGACCTGCGCATCGGCGCACCGGTGGCCAACCGGATCCGCCCGGAAAGCGAAGGGCTGATCGGCGCATTCCTCAACACTCAGGTGCTGCGTTGCCAGCTCGACGGGCAGATGTCGGTGGGTGAGTTGTTCGAGCAAGTGCGCCACACCGTGATCGAAGGCCAGTCGCATCAGGACCTGCCGTTCGATCATCTGGTCGAAGCGCTGCAACCGCCACGCAGTGCGGCGTACAACCCGTTGTTCCAAGTGATGTGCAACGTGCAGCGCTGGGAATTCCAGCAGAGCCGGATGCTCGCCGGGATGACTGTCGAATACCTGGCCAATGATGCGCGGGCGACCAAGTTCGACCTCAATCTTGAAGTCACCGACCTTGATCATCGCCTCGGTTGCTGCCTGACCTACAGCACCGACCTGTTCGACGAACCGACCATCGCGCGCATGGCCCGGCATTGGCGCAATCTGCTGGAAGCGCTGATCGCCGATCCGCAACAGCGTCTGAGCCAGTTGCCGCTGCTCGACCCGGCTGAGCAGCAACACCTGCTCGACAGCCTCGGTGTCGAACCGGGCGAACGGCGTCTCGATCAATGCATCCATCACCTGTTCGCCGAGCAGGCGCTGGCGCGCAAAGACGCCCCGGCGCTGACGTTCGCCGGGCAGACGTTGAGCTACGCTGAACTCGATGCCCGCGCCAATCGTCTGGCCTGGGCCCTGCGCGAGCGTGGGGTCGGTCCGCAGGTGCGGGTCGGTCTGGCGCTGGAGCGCTCGCTGGAAATGGTCGTCGGCCTGCTGGCGATTCTCAAGGCCGGTGGCGCTTATGTGCCGCTGGACCCGGAATACCCGCTCGACCGTCTGCGCTATATGATCGAGGACAGCCGTGTCGGTCTGTTGCTCAGCGACCGGGCGATGTTCAACGCCCTTGGCGATTTGCCGTCGAGCGTGGCGCGCTGGTGCCTGGAGGATGACAGCGCGGCGCTGGCGGATTACCCGGCCAGCGAGCTGCCATTCATCAGCCTGCCGCAGCATCAGGCCTATCTGATTTACACCTCGGGTTCGACCGGCCAGCCGAAAGGCGTGGTGGTGTCGCACGGTGAAATCGCCATGCATTGCCAGGCGGTGATCGAGCGTTTCGGCATGCGTCCGGACGACTGCGAACTGCACTTCTATTCAATCAACTTCGACGCCGCTACCGAGCGTCTGCTGGTGCCGCTGCTCAGCGGCGCGCACGTGGTGCTGCGGGCGCAAGGGCAGTGGGACGCGGAAGAAATCTGCAACTTGATCCGCACCCACCGGATCAAAGTGCTTGGCTTCACCCCGAGCTACGGCAGTCAGCTGGCGCAGTTCCTCGCCACGCAGAAGGAAATTCTGCCGGTGCGGATGATCATCACCGGCGGTGAGGCGCTGACCGGCGAACACCTGCAACGGATTCGCGCTGCGTTCAAGCCGACTCTGTTCTTCAATGCCTATGGCCCGACCGAAACGGTGGTCATGCCACTCGCCAGTCTGGCACCGGAAGTGCTGGGAGAGGGTGCCGGCAGCGTGCCGATCGGCAGCGTGATCGGTGACCGCGTGGCGTACATTCTCGACGCCGATCTGGCGTTGGTCCCGCAAGGCGCGACCGGTGAATTGTTCGTCGGCGGCGCCGGTTTGGCCCAGGGCTATCACGACCGTCCGGGCATCAGCGCCGAGCGTTTCGTGGCTGACCCGTTTGCCGCCGATGGCGGTCGCATGTACCGCACCGGCGATCTGGTGCGCCAGCGTGCCGACGGGCTGGTGGAATATCTGGGGCGGATTGACCATCAGGTGAAAATCCGTGGTTTCCGCATCGAGCTGGGCGAGATCGAAACCCGGCTGCTCGATCACGCTTCGATCCGCGAAGCGGTAGTGCTGGCGCTGGATGCGCCGAGCGGCAAGCAACTGGTGGGCTACCTCGTCACCGATGTCGCCGAACAAAGTGAAACCCACCAGGCCGAACTGCGTGAAGCACTGAAGTCGCACCTCAAGGCGCAATTGCCGGACTACATGGTGCCGACGCACCTGATCCTGCTGGCGAGCATGCCGCTGACCGCCAATGGCAAACTCGACCGTCGCGCCTTGCCGGCGCCGGATCCCGAGCTGAATCGTCAGCACTATGTCGCCCCGAGCAATGAGCTGGAGCAAACCCTGGCACAGATCTGGTGCGAGGTGCTCAACGTCAAACAGGTCGGTCTCAACGACAACTTCTTTGAGCTCGGTGGCGACTCGATCCTGTCGATTCAAGCGGTCAGCCGGGCGCGGCAGCAAGGCATTCATTTCAGCCCGCGGGATCTGTTCCAGCATCAGACGGTGCAGACCCTGGCCGCCGTCGCCAGCCGCAGTGAGCAAGTCACTGCCGAGCAGGGACTGGTGCTCGGTGAGTCGGCCATGACGCCGATTCAGCACTGGTTCTTCGACACTGAAGTCCCCGAGCGTCAGCACTGGAACCAGGCGCTGCTGCTGGAGCCGAGCGTGGCACTGGAACCGCATCGTCTGGAGCAAGCGCTGCTAGCGGTGATCGAGCAGCACGACGCTTTGCGTCTGCGTTTCACCCAGGTCAACGATCAATGGCAGGTCACGCATCAACCGGTGTCCGACGCCGAGGTGTTGTGGCAGGTGCGGGTGGCGGCGATGGACAAGTGCGCAGCCTTGTTTGCCGATGCCCAGCGCAGTCTCGATCTGCAAAATGGCCCGCTGCTGCGCGCCTTGCTGGTGGACGGGCCCGAAGGTCAGCAACGCCTGTTCATTGCGATCCATCACCTGGTGGTCGACGGTGTCTCGTGGCGCGTGCTGCTTGACGATCTGCAAACTGTGTATCGCCAGCTCGACGCCGAACAGTCAGTACAACTGCCGGCGAAAACCAGTGCCTTCAAGGATTGGGCCGCACGTTTGCAGGCCTATGCCGGCAGCGAATCGTTGCGTGAAGAATTGAACTGGTGGCAAACCCAACTGGCCGGCCCGAACGCCGAGCTGCCGTGCGAAAACCCGCAGGGCGGACAGCAGAATCATCACGCGCAAACCGTCAGCGTACGCCTGGATGCCGAGCGTACCCGACAATTGCTGCAGCAGACGCCGCGCGCCTACCGCACGCAAGTCAACGATCTGCTGCTGACCGCGCTGGCCCGCGTGCTGTGCCGCTGGAGCGGGCAGCCGTCGGCATTGATTCAACTGGAAGGCCACGGCCGCGAAACCCTGTTCGACGAGATCGACCTGACCCGCACCGTCGGTTGGTTCACCAGCGCCTATCCAGTGCGCCTGACTCCGCACAACATCGAAGAAGCGGCCGGGCAGGGCGCTTCGATCAAGGCGATCAAGGAGCAACTGCGCGCGGTGCCGCACAAAGGCCTCGGTTATGGCGTGCTGCGTTATCTGGCCGATGACCTCAGCCAGCGCAGCATGGCGGCGCTGCCGAACGCACCGGTGACCTTCAACTACCTCGGCCAGTTCGACCAGAGTTTCGCCAGCGATGCGCTGTTCCGTCCGCTGGATGAGCCGGTCGGTGCAGCCCACGATCCGCAGGCGCCGCTGCCCAACGAGCTGAGCATCGACAGTCAGGTGTATGGCGGTGAACTGTTGCTGCGCTGGACCTTCAGTGCCGAGCGTTATGACGCGCAGACCATCAATGACCTGGCCGACGCTTACCTCGGCGAGCTGCAAAGCCTGATCGAACATTGCCTGCAGGAGGAGGCCGGCGGCCTGACACCGTCGGACTTCCCGCTGGCGAAACTGACCCAGGCGCAACTCGATGCCCTGCCAGTGCCAGCGGCGCACATCGAAGATGTCTACCCGCTGACGCCGATGCAGGAAGGCATGTTGCTGCACACCTTGCTCGAACCGGGCACCGGTCTGTACTACATGCAGGATCGCTACCGCATCAACAGTGAGCTTGATCCCGAGCGTTTCGCCCAGGCCTGGCAAGCGGTGGTCGCTCGTCACGAAGCGCTGCGTGCTTCGTTCTGCTGGAACGTCGGCGAGGACATGTTGCAAGTGATCCACACCCCGGGGCGCACGCCGATCGAGTACCTGGACTGGTGTGACATTGCCGAGGACGAGCAAGAACCGAAGCTGCAAGCGCTGCTCAAAAGCGAGCGCGAGGCCGGGTTCGATCTGCTCAATCAGGCACCGTTCCACCTGCGCCTGATCAAGGTTGGCGCGGCGCGCTACTGGTTCATGATGAGCAACCACCACATCCTCATCGATGCCTGGTGCCGCTCGCTGCTGATGAATGATTTCTTCGAGATCTACACCGCCCTCGGTGAAGGTCGCGAAGCACAATTGTCGGTGCCGCCGCGTTACCGCGACTACATCGGCTGGCTGCAACGCCAGAGCCTGGTCGAGGCACGTCAGTGGTGGCAGCAGAACCTGCAAGGTTTCGAACGCACCACGCCGATCCCGAGCGACCGGCCGTTCCTGCGCGAACACGCAGGCGAAAGCGGCGGCATGCTTGTTGGTGACTGCTATACCCGTCTCAACGTTGAAGATGGCGTCCGTCTGCGCGAGCTGGCCCAGACCTATCAACTGACCATCAACACCTTCGCCCAGGCGGCATGGGCCTTGGTGCTGCGCCGCCTGAGCGGTGATCGCGACGTGCTGTTCGGCGTGACCGTGGCCGGGCGCCCGGTGGAGTTGCCGGAGATGCAACGCACCGTCGGCCTGTTCATCAACAGCATTGCGCTGCGAGTGCAGATCCCGGCGGACGACCAACGCGCCAGTGTGCGTCAGTGGTTGAGCGGACTGCTCGACAGCAACATGCAGCTGCGCGAGTACGAATACCTGCCGCTGGTGAACATTCAGGAACAGAGCGAACTGCCGAAAGGCCAGCCGCTGTTCGACAGCCTGTTCGTGTTCGAGAACGCCCCGGTGGAAGTCTCGGTGCTGGACCGTGCACTGAGCCTCAACGCGACGTCGGACTCCGGTCGGACCCACACCAACTTCCCGCTGACGGCGGTGTGCTACCCGGGCGATGACCTCGGTCTGCACCTGTCTTACGACCAGCGTTACTTCGACGAGTCGACCATCGAACGCATGCTCGGCGAGTTCAAGCGTCTGTTGCTGGCACTGGTCGATGGTTTCCATGGCGACATGGCCGAACTGCCGCTGCTGGGTGCCGAGGAACAGGACTTCCTGCTGCACGGCTGCAATCAGAGCGCGCACGACTATCCACTGGAGCACAGCTACGTGGCGCTGTTCGAAGCGCAGGTCGCGCAACATCCGCAACGCATTGCCGCCAGTTGCCTCGATCAGCAACTGAGCTATGCCGAGCTGAACCAGAACGCCAACCGCCTCGGCCATGCACTGATCGCGGCCGGAGTGCAGATGGATCAACCGGTGGCGCTGCTGAGCGAGCGCAATCTGGATCTGCTGGGGATGATCATCGGCAGCTTCAAGGCCGGTGCCGGTTACCTGCCGCTGGATCCGGGCCTGCCGAGCCAGCGTCTGCAGCGGATCATCGAGCTGAGCCGCACGCCCGTGCTGGTGTGCAGCGACGCCTGCCGCGAACAGGCGCAGACCTTGCTCGATGAATTCAGCTGCGCCAATCGACCACGGCTGTTGGTCTGGGAAGACGTGCAGGCGCTGGCGACATCACTGCACAACCCGGGGATCTACAGTGGCCCGGACAACCTGGCCTACGTGATCTACACCTCGGGTTCGACCGGGTTGCCGAAAGGCGTGATGGTCGAGCAGCGCGGCATGCTCAACAACCAGTTGAGCAAGGTGCCGTACCTGCAACTGACGGATGCCGACGTGATCGCGCAGACCGCTTCTCAAAGCTTCGATATTTCGGTCTGGCAGTTCCTCGCCGCGCCGCTGTTCGGGGCGCGGGTGGACATCGTGCCGAACAGCATCGCCCACGATCCGCAGGGTCTGCTGGTGCATGTGCAGGCGCAGGGCATTACCGTGCTGGAGAGCGTGCCGTCGTTGATTCAGGGCATGCTCGCCTCGGAGCGCCTGAGCCTCGACGGTCTGCGCTGGATGCTGCCCACCGGTGAAGCGATGCCGCCGGAACTGGCGCATCAGTGGCTGCTGCGTTATCCGGACATCGGTCTGGTCAATGCTTACGGCCCGGCGGAATGCTCCGATGACGTGGCGTTCTTCCGCGTCGACCTGGCCTCGACTCGCGGCAGCTATTTGCCGATCGGTACGCCGACCGACAACAACTTGCTGTACCTGGTCGATGGCGCGCTGGAACTGGTGCCGCTGGGCGCGGTGGGTGAGTTGTGCGTGGCCGGGACCGGTGTCGGTCGCGGTTATGTCAGCGATCCGCTGCGCACCGCGCCGGTGTTTGTGCCGAACCCGTTCGGCGCGCCCGGCGAGCGTCTGTATCGCACCGGTGACCTCGCGCGGCGGCGCAGTGACGGGGTGCTGGAGTACGTCGGCCGGGTTGACCATCAGGTGAAGATTCGCGGTTACCGTATCGAACTGGGCGAGATCGAGGCACGTCTGCACGAACAACCGGAAGTCCGCGATGCAGCGGTCGGCGTGCAGGAAGGCGTGAATGGCAAGCACTTGGTCGGCTATCTGGTCGCGGCGGATTCGGCGCTTAACCCGAGCGAACGTCTGGAGCGGATCAAGCAGCGCCTGCGCAGCGAATTGCCGGAGTACATGGTGCCGCTGCACTGGTTGTGGCTCGATCAGCTGCCGCACAACGCCAACGGCAAACTCGACCGCAAGGCCTTGCCGGCGCTGGAGATCGGCCAGTTGCAAAGCCAGCATTACCTGGCCCCGCGCAACGAGCTGGAGCAGACCTTGGCCGATATCTGGGGCGAAGTGCTCAAGGTCGACAAGGTCGGGGTGCGCGACAACTTCTTCGAGCTGGGCGGTCATTCATTGCTGGCCACACAGATCGCCTCGCGTGTGCAGAAAACCCTGCAACGCGATGTGCCGCTGCGGGCGATGTTCGAGTGCAGCACGGTGCAGGCGTTGGCCGAGTACATCGAAGGCCTGGCGGCGAGTGACATGACCGAGGACAAGGTGGATCGGTTGAATGATCTGATGGCGGAGCTGGAAGGCTTGTAATCTTCAGCGCCTGTTCCGGCCCCATCGCTGGCAAGCCAGCTCCCACACGTTTCATGGTGAGCACATAATTTGTGTACACATTCGATCACTGTGGGAGCTGGCTTGCCAGCGATGGCGTCAGTGCATTCAACACCGATAAACCGGCATATTCACGTACATATCCAGGGTTGACGATCAACAACCGGCAGCTCAGTCTGCCGGTTCTCTTTTTCATCGCGGGGGTGGTCGATGCCTTTCTTCACGGTTGACGGACAAGCGCTGCACTACATTG
Source organism: Pseudomonas sp. MD195_PC81_125 (assembly GCF_014060985.1). Classification (NCBI taxonomy): domain Bacteria; kingdom Pseudomonadati; phylum Pseudomonadota; class Gammaproteobacteria; order Pseudomonadales; family Pseudomonadaceae; genus Pseudomonas; species Pseudomonas sp. MD195_PC81_125. Next base: position 1,645 of record NZ_JABULD010000682.1, on the reverse strand, counting down.
ATCAAGGCACCGGCCCGGCCGTGTTGCTGGCGGGCAGTTATCTATGGGACACGGCCATGTGGGCGCCGCAGATCGCTGCACTGTCACCGCACTACCGGGTGATTGCGCTGGATTTGTGGGGCCACGGTGAGTCAGGGCGTTTACCTTCAGGCACTACGTCGCTGGATGACATCGCGCGGCAAATCGAGGCCTTGCTCGATCACCTGGGTATCGACCGGGTCACGTTGATCGGACTGTCTGTCGGCGGTATGTGGGGCGTACGTCTGGCCTTGTCGGCAGCGCAGCGGCTCAATGGCCTGGTGCTGATGGATACGTACGTTGGCGTGGAGCCGGAACCCACCCGCCAGTACTACTTTTCGCTGTTCAAACAGATCGAGGACAGCGGCGAGATCTCCGAACCATTGCTCGACATCGTGGTACCGATCTTCTTCCGCCCGGGCATTGATCCGCAGTCGGCGCTGTATCAGGACTTTCGCGCGAAACTGGCGGCGTACACTGCGGACCGCCTGCGCGAAAGCATCGTGCCCATGGGGCGTATCACTTTCAGTCGGGATGACCTGCTACCGCGTCTGAGCGAATTGAATGCCGCGACCACGCTGGTGCTGTGCGGCGATCAGGACAAACCGCGACCGCCGTCAGAGGCCAAGGAGATGGCGCAGCTGATTGGTTGCCCGTGTGTGCTGGTGCCGGAGGCGGGGCATATCTCCAGTCTGGAGAATCCCGAATTTGTCACCGAGGCGTTGCTCGGCTTTTTGGCTGAGCGTCATTGAAAATGATCGCAGCCTGCGGCAGCTCCTACAGAAAACGCGTTCCCATGTAGGAGCTGCGCAGGCTGCGATCTTTTGATCTGGCTTATTTAGGCCCCAGAATCTTCGCCAGTTTGTCCGGCGAAGGCGCGCCTTGCTGCTGTTGCAGCTCACCCTTGTCGTCCATGTAGAAGATGGCCGGCGTCGCCTGCAACTCCAGGTCTTCCATCAACTGCATGTTGGCGGCCAGTTTGGTCTGCACCGCTTTTGGAATGTCTTTCAAGGGCTTGAGGGTGCTGGCCTTGCCGGCCTTCTCATGGTCTTCCAGGGCTTTGGCCGGATCTTTCGCGGCCAGCAGCGCAGCGGATTTGGCCGGGCTGTCTTCGCGGATGATCCCGACCATGATGTGCCGCAGCTGCACCTTGCCGGCCTTGACCCATGGCCGCGCCTGTTCCCAGAACATGTTGCAGTACGGGCAGTTCGGATCGCTGAACAGGTACACGGTACGCGGCGCATCCTTGTTGCCGTCCTGAATCCAGTTGCTCGCTTCGAACTTGCCCCAGATTTCCTTGGCCATCGGCGCGTAGACCAGTTTTTGCAACGGTTCGCTGCTCAAGTCCTTGCCGTCGGCGTCGTACAGATTGCCGAGCAACACATGCTGGCCGTCCGGCGTCAGGTACAGCGCCATGCCACGGTTCTGGTACTGCGCCGCATAGCCGCGCAAGCCGTCCGGGGCGTCGAACTGGCCGACGATTTTTGCGCCCTTGGCTTCGATCTGCTTGATCGCGGCGGGCAATTCTTCGGCAGCCTGCACCGACGGCAGGTGCAGCAGGGCAGTGCCCAGGGTCAGCGTCAGCAGGTGGCGGAGGCGGGGCATGGCAGTTTCCTTGCAGAGGTGG